>JBGSQR010000046.1:0-3736 GCA_041737975.1 Geobacterales bacterium
GATAAACATGAGATGACTAAAATCGGCATGATTGCCCCGTTTCACCGGACCAAATCAGGCCATGCCCAACCCAAAGGAGAGGTCAGTAAGGTCATGACCCCGATGACATCCGGTTGCCTGCTCAACCTTCAGGCTTTCCAGACAGCCGGCCCCTTTCGGGAAGAGCTGTTCATTGACTTCGTAGACAATGAATACTGCCTGAGGCTGAGAAGGCATGGCTACGGCGTGATTCAGGCGAACAGTGCTATACTGGAGCACAATGTCGGCGATACGAAAAAATACGGCCCTTTCATTGCCACCAACCACTCTCCGCTTCGGCGCTACTACAAGACGCGCAACAGATTTTACGTTTTCAGCCGCTACCTGGGCGACTTCACTGGTCACTGCCTGTTTGATCTGGTGCGTCTGATCAAGGAGATTGGCAGCATCATCCTGTTTGAGAAAGAGAAACTGGCCAAACTGGGGATGATGCGGCAGGGGTGGCGTGATTTCCGGAAAGGAAAATTCGGCAGATATGACGGATAAGCGCTGTTTGAAGATTGCCTTTATTGCACCTTTCGGTATCCGGCCGAAGGGGACCGTCATCGCCAGGATGCTGCCTCTGGCGTCAGCATTGCAGCAACAGGGACATGAGGCCATCATTGTGGCCCCGCCATACACAAACCCGGAAGATTCCGGTAAGACGGAGCTGGTGAACGGCATCCGACTGGTCAATATCCGGCTGGCCTATGGCTGGAAGCCGCTGGCGACAATGCTGCTTGCCTGGCGCATGTTCATTGCCGTTCTTGACGAAAAACCGGATATTGTGCACCTTTTCAAGCCCAAGGGATATGGTGGCTTGGCGGCAATGCTGATGGTCCTACTGAACCGCATTGGCCTGAAGACGCCCCCGCTGCTGGTGGATACGGATGACTGGGAAGGCAAAGGCGGCATGAATGACCTCCAGAACTATTCCAGAGCCGAACGGACAGTGTTTGCCTTTCAGGAACAGTGGCTGCTGCGTCACGCCGCGGCCGTGACAGCTGCCAGTCGCGAACTTGAGACAATCACAACAGCTATAAGAAAAACAAACCAGAGGGTTCTTTACCTGCCCAACTGCGTGAAAGATGCGCCACCTGGCAATGGCGAACGCATCAGAAAGAAATACGGTATTACTGCCGATGTACCTGTAGTCCTCCTCTACACCCGTTTTTTCGAGTTTGACCAGCAGAAACTGTACGCGGTGCTGGAGAAGGTGAAACGGGAGCTGCCTGAAGTGCGTTTTCTGGTTGTCGGAAAAGGGCGTCATGGCGAAGAGCTGCTGCTGTCAGCAGCTGCCCGGGCAAGAGGCCTTTCCGACTCGATTGTAAACGCCGGGTGGGTTGAGCCGATGGAACTGCCTGACTATCTGGCGGCTGGTGATGTGGCCATATACCCTTTTTCCGATACCCTGATAAACCGCTGCAAGTGCCCGGCAAAACTGACCGAGATTATGCTGGCAGGAATAGCGGTGGTTGCCGACAGAATCGGGCAGCCGGCAGAGTACATCGAATCAGGCGTTTCCGGCATACTGTGCGATCCGGATAATTGGGAGGAAATGTCGGCAGCTGCAGTTGAACTTCTCAGAAATCCGTCCCGCTGTCTGCAAATGGGGACATCCGGCAGAAACTATCTGCTGAAAAACTTCAGCTGGAATGCTTACGGGAAACAGCTGAACCAACTCTACCTGCGGAGCATCAAATGATTAAACCAAGAAATGAGCTGGTATGGATAGGGGCTCTTTTAGCCATACTGCTCTTATATTTTTCCAGAATACTGTTTACGGACATGATTATCCGTGCCCCGGACATTACCAGCGAATTTTTCTGGACCATCAGGCATTTCAAGGAGATGAGCTTTTTCAAGCTGTTTACCCCGCACCTCCAGGCAGGATGGGATCTGTTTGCCAATGGAGGCGGCACCGAGGGGGGCGGCACGGTTTCGCTGCAACTGCTCTTTTACCGGAATCTGATTTTCTGGCTGATTCCGGAACCGGTCAATGTGGCCTGGTTCATCGTTTTTCACCTATTCCTGGGAGCAGCCGGCACTTACCTGTTCTGTCGGACAATCGGAACCGGCAAGGCCGGAGCGCTGCTGGCCGGCCTGATCTTTGCCATAGCCCCGGAAAACGCAACACTAATCAATGCCGGCCATGTCCAGAAAATAGCCACTATCAGCTTTGCACCCTGGGTGTTCTACCTTTTTGAAAAAGGACTGTTGACCAGAAAGACAATCTACTTTCTTGCCACCGGCTTTATTCTGGCAATCCAGTTTTTCAACATGCACTGGCAGATCGCCTTCTACACATGCCTGGCGCTGGGAGTGTACGGTGTAGCCCGTTCCGTAGTAATTCTGGCTTCTGATGGTGAGTTGAAAAAGGCTCAAGCCTTCCGCCTGATTGGACTCAATCTGATAGTCCCTGTTTTTTTCTGTTCAACCGTTGCCATGTCACTACTGCCGTTGGCGAACTGGTCCAAGGATACAACGCGCGGTGTGCAGAGCGGCGCCAATCAGGGCAAAGGGGGACTGAATCTTGAGGAGGCCATGTCCTGGTCACTGCCGCCAGAGGAAGTAGCGACCTTCCTGGTTCCGGGCATGTTCGGTTTTTCCAGGCAGGAGGGCGGTTACAATACCGCCGATATAAAATCCTACTACTGGGGACGGATGTTTTTTACCCAGACAACCGACTACATGGGGCTGCTGCCCTGGTTTTTGATGCCTCTGGCGCTCATTTTCAGGCGGGATAAATATACAATCATTGCAATGGCAGGGATTGTACTTGGGATACTGTTTTCCATGGGCAAGTATACACCATTCTACTGGTTCCTTTATGAGCACTTTCCCGGCATAAATCACTTCAGAGTCCCCAAAATGATGATGTTCATTCCTGTCCTTTGCCTGGGGGTGCTGACCGCGCGCGCTATTGACGTTCTGCTGGACGATGAAACCAGAAATAGCAAACAATTTAGTCAATACTTATCCGTTCTGTATACAATTCCTTTAGCCCTGCTGATTACCTGGATTGCTGTGTTCCTGGGAAAATGGCACGCCATTTCATACCTGGGCGAAGCGCTCTACCAGCCCACACACTATGAGCAGGGGACACAACTGGCAGTGCAACGCTGGGACAATCTGACCCGCGAAACCGGTATTGCCTTTTTGTGGGCTCTAATCCATTGTGCGGTACTATTCCTGTTTGCCCGTCGCCGGATATCAGTAAAACTGCTGCCTGTCATCCTGACTGGTCTGTTTTTGCTGGATACATGGCGAATAAATGACAAGTACCTGATACTGCAGAATGTACCTAAGCAGCTGGTCGGAGAAAAAACAGCTGCAATGGAGTTCATTGCCAAACAGTCCAATCAGTACAGGACGCTTGTAATGAACAACCGGGATCCGATGCAGTACGTAGCCCACGGAATTCCGGTCATGTACACTTCCAATCCGGTACAGGTGCAGCGCTGGCAGGACTTCCTGGACAGCTTTTCACTTAACTCTTCAATGCCTGACATCATGAATGTCAGATATCTTGTTGTGGGTGGAGAGCAGTACAGCCAAGAAGCTCAGGCTCTTGGAAAGAAGTATGCTCCGGTTTTCCATGACACAAAAAACAATGAAATAGTTTTGGAAAACCGCACTGTCCTGCCAAAGGCCTGGCTGGTCCCGGCAGTTCAGACAGTCAAACAGCCGTCTGAAATCCTTGCAAATCTTCAAAACG
>JBGSQR010000090.1:0-1870 GCA_041737975.1 Geobacterales bacterium
GCCGTTTCCGCATTCAGGCCGGTTCCCACAGCCGTACCGCCGATGCCCAGTTCCAGCAGGGCCGGGATGCACGATTCCAGTCCTTCACGGTTTTTTTGTATTGCAGCTGAGTAGGCACCGAACTCCTGTCCCAGTCTGATCGGAACCGCATCCTGTAAATGGGTGCGACCGGATTTTAGAACATGGTCAAATTCTTTGGCTTTGCCATCCAATGCTATTTCCAGCTGTTCCAGCGCCTCTAACAGCGGGTCGAGCATTTCCAATGCAGCCAGGCGAATCGCCGTGGGGATGACATCATTGGTAGACTGGGCCATGTTTACATGGTCATTGGGGTGCAAAATTGAGAAGTCGCCGCGTGTACGGCCCAACAGCTCCAGAGCCCTGTTGGCCAGCACCTCGTTGATGTTCATGTTGTGGGAAGTACCGGCGCCGGCCTGAAACGGGTCGACAACAAAATGATCGTTAAGCCTGCCCGTAAGTGCTTCGTCTGCCGCAGCTACAATTGCCTCGCCGATTTTAGCGTCAAGCCTGCCGGTGGACATATTGGCTTTTGCAGCGCATTTTTTGATAACAATGACTGACCAGACAAAAGCCGGGTGGGGGCGTAGTCCTGAGATGGGGAAATTCAGCACAGCCCTGGCGGTCTGCGCTCCGTAATATGATTCAGTCGGAATCTCCATGTCTCCCAGAGTGTCTTTTTCTATGCGTGTGGTCATAATATTCCTCGCAGTTGATTGCGTGTAGTCGGTGGATTCGTAATTGACTAATTTTACTATGCAGTTGTCAAAATGCAATTCCGATTATGTTTGGCGTGACCTTTTCTGCATTTCCAATTGTCTTGCCCTCCAGTTATATTTATTAGGATATTCTCTGTCTTTTTTTGTCGGGATTGTCGAACACCGCGCCGAAGGAATGGCTGAGCGAGTAGCCGAGCTCGCCGCCTTCATGGATCGAACCGGGGCACTCCGGCGAAGCGTGGCTGGGAATACCACCGGGGAATGAAAACTGCAGAAACAGCTTCTGCAGCCCGGCTTCATCCTGGCTGATATCCGGGTAAATCTCGCTGTACGTGCCTTCGAGATACGTGTTGGCAACCACAGCCGGGCCGCCATGCCCCGGACCGGAAACGTAGATCATGTCCAGGTCGTATTTTTTTGATCACCCGGTTCAAGTGCGCGTAGATAAAGTTTTTCCCGGCCGTCGGGCGTGCCGCACAATCTTCACCATCTCCAGAATCAGCAGGGGAATGGCGCCCATGGCGAACAGCAGCAGGCAATCGGCGAATGGCATATATGACGTCTTCAAAAAACGGCCCAGGGTCGCATTGTGTTGGCTCCACACTTGGAGGCCGCAGGAAATGGCCACCACGATCAGGAGGTTGATGTTGGTGAAAAGGGAGATTCGCCAGACAGGCCTGGTTTCACTCCGGGCGCCGAAGGAACGCAGGAGTTCGGCAAAAACCAGAACGGCGAAAGCGTAGGTGCGGGCCGTTTCCGGGGTTCCCGCCTGCAACATATAATAGTAAACCCCGAACGCGACGCCTGCCGTGAGGAACCCGGTGAAGGTCATCGTGCGCAGAAAGCCGCTGTCCGTGATGCTTTCGGACCGTCGCCGCGGGGACCGCTTCATCACTTCGCGGTCGATGGGGTCGGTGGCCAGGCAGAGCGCGGGCAGACCGTCGGTGACCAGGTTGATCCAGAGCAGATGGATCGGCAGCAGCGGTGCCGGGAGACCGATAATCACGCAGAGGGTCATCAGCAGTAGTTCACCGGTGTTGCCTGCCAGCAGATATTGGAGCGTTTTGCGGATATTGTCATAAATGCCGCGACCTTCCTCCACGGCAGCGACGATGGTGGCGAAGTTGTCGTCG
>JBGSQR010000127.1:0-6758 GCA_041737975.1 Geobacterales bacterium
TGTTTTCCTACCCCAGTTGATTGATCTTAATCAATATCGTGATGAGATCATCAGCTCACTTCAGAAAACCCTCAATCGTAAAGTCAGTTTTTCCAATGGCAAGTTCAAGATGCAGATCGGTCCGACTTTTGTTTTTGATAATGTAGTTGTCCGCGAACTGGATGACAGCGGAGACATGATCAAGGCCAGACAGGTTACTATTCATCTTGCCGTGCTACCATTATTGCAAAAGAAGGTCGTGCTGCGTGATCTGTTGCTGGATGGGACTGAAGTCAGACTGAAGCGTGACGCGCAAGGAACGTTGAATATTGATGATCTGTTGAAGCCATCCGGTGAATCCTACCAGATACAACTGAGCAGGTTTAAAACCACCAACAGCACATTTTATTGGCAGGATCAGGCCATAGACAAACAGGGCCTGAATGCAGAAGTCAGAAATATTAACATGACTTTGTCCAAGCTTTCGCGTGGGCACAAAGGGAGATTTAAAATTTCTGCGGAATTGCCGGCTATGTCCGGTGTTTCCTGTCAGATATCTCTTTCAGGAACAGCAAAGATCCCGGATGAAGGCAAGTCGTTAATGGGAACCGAACTTAACGCCAACTGTGATATTAAACAGGCTGACCCGGGGCGTTTCTGGCCGTATTTTAGTAAATACGTGCCATTTGGAAATACAGGTGGCAGAGTGGACCTGAGCGGCAGTTTCAAAGGGATACCGCGTGAGTTTAGTTCTAAGGGCAAGCTGCGTCTGGCTAGTGTGGCGATTGTCTGGCCAACAGTTTTTCATCATCCGGTAAATCCTCGTGTAGCTGATCTTGATTACGAGTTCAAGCTTAACAAAAACAGCATTGAAATGCCTAAACTCAACTTTTCAGCCGATGGTTTCAGGGTTAAGGGAAGCTGCAATCTGCTAGATATAACTTCCCAGGATATTCACATCAAGGCAAAAGCAACAACTGAGCCTTTTATTCTGGAGAACCTGCGTCAGTGGATTCCATACGGCATAATTGCCAAAGATGCATCACAGTATATCGAAGAACATGTTGTCGGAGGAGTATTCAGACTGGAATCCGGAATACTGGACGGCAGGGCGAGCCAGATTGTTACAATGGAAAAAGGCACCAATTACAATGTACTGCATATAAAAGGTGTTGTCGATAAAGGGGTCGTGAGCTACGGTAAAAATGCTCCGACCTTCAATAATATCAAGGCCGGACTGGAGCTGGTCGGGAAAGACTTTATCCTTAGCCGCGTTACGGCTAATTACGGCGCTACTCCCTTCAAAGGGGAAGGCAGAATCACCGATTATCCGCTGGATGTACCCTGCCAATATCCGTTTCAGCTAGAATTTACCCCGAAGCCGACAGAGGTCGCCTGGCTGGCACGTTTTGTTCGCGCTGATAAGCTGGAGTTCAGCGGCAACTCCCACCTTTCATTGAAGGGCAGTGGTGTTATTGCAGCGTATAAACTTGCCGGCGATTGGGATTTGAGACAGGCTGCTTATAGTTTTCCAGGTGCAATCAGAAAAACTGCGGGTATGCCGAACAATCTGTCGTTCAGCGCCATTCTGGGGCGTGAAGAGGCCCGGCTGACCAGCATATTCTATAGTCTGTCCCCCCTTTCCCTTTCTGCTACAGCACAATTCAAATATGGAGATAACCCTTACCTGGGGTTTGAATTGCAGACAAACAAATTTCTGCTTGGAAGCAGTCTGCCTATCCTGACCGGCTGGCAGGATTATCAGCCGCGTGGCAGGGTGCAGGCTCACATTGCCGGCAGTGGCAACCCGGAGGATTTCAGTGCTATGGATTACAGTGGCACTATTGATCTGAACGCCTTTTCATTTCAGCCTGGTGAGGAACTGAAACCGGTCAGCAATATCAATGGAACAGTCAATTTTAAAGGTAACAGCCTGGAGACATCCAGTATCAATGTGCGTTACGGAAGTTCGATGATTAATGCCCGTGGGCGGATGCGTAACTTTAAAAATCCGGAAGCAGAACTGCTGATTTCCTCGCCCCAATTTTTTCTGAAGGATGCTGCACTGGTTCTTCCCCAGGCCGATGCCAGTATTCGAAATCTTAATGCCAATCTGTTTGTAAAGGATGAAGTCTACACTGTCAGATATCTTAACGGGCAGTTGAACACTACCAAGTTTAATGTAAGTGGCAATTATAGCGGCGGAAACCAACCCGGAGGGGTTTTTATGGTAAAATCCCCGAATCTTGATCTGGATGATCTGTTGTTGCTCTCGGAAATGAAAGGGCAGGATGATGAGGAAGAGGATGGTCCTAATGCAAATATCAAGCTGAAACTGAATGCTGAAGAAGGTAAATTCGGTAAGATACTGTTTACGAATCTGAATGCAGATATTTCAGGAGAAGAAGGGGTCTTTTATCTGCAGTCGCTTAATGCTTCCATGTACGGTGGAACTCTGACTGCCAAAGGCAGGGTTGCCCCTGGCGTTTCCAATGGCCTTCGTTATGGTCTCAATTTTAGTGCTAATAAGGTTGACGCCGAGCCTTTAATGGCAGCCCTGGACCTTAACCGCAAGATTACCGGAACATTGTCAGTTGATGGTGATTTGACAGCCAGCGGCGCTAACAAGCAGGAGATAAAACGCTCCATGCTGGGCAATATTCGCCTGAGGTTGGACAAGGGGAAGTTGTATCAGTTCAGTACGTTGTCCAAGTTGTTTTCTATCTTGAATGTTTCGCAGCTATTGAAGTTCCAGTTGCCGGACATGGTTTCAGGCGGTATGCCTTATAAAAGGATCAGGGGCAGCATTGCTGTTAATGATGGTGTCATGTCTACTCAGGATTTGTTTATCAACAGCGATGCGCTGAACATATCAATAATCGGCAGTTCTGATATCGTGAAGGAAAATCTGAATTTGACTATTGGTGTACAACCTCTGCAGACCGTGGACAAGATAGTCAATCGGATTCCGGTAGTGGGCTGGCTTTTGACCGGCAAGGGGAACGCTTTTTTGACGGCATATTTCGAGGCCACCGGAAGCTGGTCCGATCCAAAGGTCAGTGCCATACCTGTTAAATCGCTTGGCGAAGGTGTTTTAAATGTTTTCCGGAGGGTTTTTGAACTACCGGTCAGTCTGTTCACTGACACCGGAGAGGTGATACTTGGGAAATAGTTTGTCATACGGTCTGTTTTAGAATTGAATATTAAAATTAATCTTGACATGCAAGGCAATAATCATCATATTGATTATCATCTTCAATAAGGGGTGTTTTCATGATCCTGGAAAAAAAGAAAATCTTTAGTAAATTTGCTGTTGAAAAGGGCTTGCGCTCTACTCGCCAGCGAGACGTTATTCTCGATTTTTTTCTCTCCACACGTGAACATGTCAGTGTTGAGGACCTGTATCTGAAAATAAAGGCCAGTCATCCCGGCATCGGCAGCGCAACGGTATATCGTACACTCAAGCTGTTCGCTGAGGCTGGGCTGGCACGAGAAATTCTGCTGCATGACGGGCAGACAAGGTATGAACATGTCATGGAGGGTGAACATCACGATCACCTGGTTTGTACAGGTTGTAATTCGATTATTGAATTTGAAAATGAAACAATTGAAAAGTTGCAGCACGAAATCGCAACCAGACATGGTTTTATGATCAAGAGCCACAAGCTGGAGATTTATGGTCTGTGTGCTACTTGCAGAGGCGCTTCAACAAAACCGGTTTGATTTAGAAGTAACTTTTTTTTAGCTCTTAATTGAAAGTGAAATTCAAAAGCATAATTATTTTGGGTTTGCAGCTTTAGTAAATGCGTAGCAAAGGATTAGAATATGGAAAAGAGTTTAGATAAAATGACATTTAGTGAGACCATCAAACGAGTGGCACTGGTGGGTAATCCCAATGTGGGCAAGAGTGTTCTGTTTAATGCCCTTACCGGTGCATATGTAACCGTATCAAACTATCCCGGAACTTCGGTTGAGGTGGCTCGTGGTAATACGGTTCTGGATGGCAAGGAATGGCAGGTTATTGATACTCCCGGAATGTATTCGATTCACACTATCACCGAAGAGGAGAGGGTGGCGCGGGAGATACTGCTGAATGAGTCGCCTGACGTTGTTATTCATGTGCTGGACGCCCGCAATCTGGAGCGGATGCTGGCAATGACGATTCAGCTGATTGAGGCCGGTCTGCCGGTTGTTCTGGTCGTAAACATTATGGATGAAGCCGAGCGGATGGGGCTCAAGATTGATCTTGCAGAGCTGCAAAAACGCCTGGGAATACCGGTTATAGGTGCGGCAACAGCCCGCAAGCGCGGAATAGATCAGATCAGAAGTGCCATTGGTACATATGTGAAGGGACCGGTTTCAGATCGTTTTACTTATAGCGATTCTCTTGAGAAGGATATCGCTGAAGTTGTGAATCTTATGAAAGGGAAATACGTTTTATCACGCAAATGCCTGGCTCTTCTGCTCCTGCAGCAGGATGATGAGATCAACGACGTTTGCAGAGAACAGGATCCTGTCGGCTTTGAAAAACTTTCTGCCAAGGTAAAGGAAATCGGCTTTCATCGCCGTGAATCATTCAATCTGGATCTTTCGCTGGAGCGTAGAAGGATGGTTTCGGACTTGCTGGCCGGAGTTTTTGTTGCACCGGAAAAAAGAGTTGATACTTTGTCGGAACGGATTTCCACGCTGACAGTGCGACCACTGACCGGTGTGCCTTTGTTGCTGATAGTGCTCTATTTCGGCTTGTATAAATTCGTGGGTGAGTTTGGTGCCGGTACTGTTGTTGATCTGCTTGAAAAACAGTTTCTGGTGGAAATATTTAACCCTTGGATAACTGGTCTGGTTAACAGTATTGTACCCTGGGAGATTATCCAGGAGTTGATAGTCGGTGAGTACGGTATCATTACTCTTGGTATCCGCTACGCCGTTGGCATTATTCTGCCGATTGTGGCAACGTTCTTTGTCTTCTTTTCATTCCTGGAGGATACGGGATATTTTCCGCGACTGGCTCTGCTGGTTGACCGGGTCTTCAAATACATTGGACTGACTGGCAGGGCTGTTATACCGATGGTGCTCGGATTCGGTTGTGACACAATGGCGACCATGGTAACCAGGACGCTTGAGACGACCAGGGAGAGAATCATTGCCACTCTGCTACTTGCTCTGGCAATCCCCTGCTCGGCACAATTGGGCGTTATTATCGGACTTCTGTCCCAGTCTCCCGGCGCCCTGATGGTCTGGTCAATCTGTATGCTGCTGTTGTTTCTGGTTGTCGGTTTTCTGGCAGCCAGGATTATGCCTGGTGATGCGCCCATGTTCTACATGGAGTTACCACCAATGAGAATGCCGCAGTTGGGCAATGTGGTGACAAAAACCTACACGCGTATCCAGTGGTATTTTATCGAGATCCTGCCGCTGTTTATTCTGGCTTCCGTGCTGTTGTGGCTGGGTAAAGTGACCGGATTTTTTGAGAAGATGATCAATGCCATGACACCGTTGATGGCTTCAATTGGTCTTCCGAAAGAAACTGCAGTAGCATTTATCTTCGGTTTTTTTCGGCGTGATTACGGTGCGGCCGGTCTTTATGATCTGCAGACCAAAGGATTGATGGATGCACGCCAGCTGACGGTTGCTGCGGTTACATTGACTCTGTTTATCCCATGCGTTGCCCAGTTTCTGGTTATGAAAAACGAGCGTGGCTGGAAAGTTGCCAGTATAATAGGTGTCGGTGTAAGCCTGATCGCCTACGGCAGTGGCTATCTGCTGAACCAGTTTTTGTTGGTAACTGGTATATTGTAATGAAATGCGGATACTGCGGCCATGAATTTGAAGAATCGGAAGGGAAAAAGGGGTGCGGCAGTTGCCGTGGTGGCTGCAATTCCATACATTGTCCGAACTGTAACTATAAAAACCCGATTGAACCGGCATTGGTAAAAAAAATACGATCACTGTTTGATAATACAACAAAAAAAGGGGGCGTTTAATGAAGCTTTCCGATAAGGCAGAAGAAATTCTTGAGGCACTTTGGGTTGCTGTAGAAGAAGAGAAGCAACCTGGACTTGACCCGGTAAAATCCGGCTTCAATCTGGATCATCCAGCCTATGATGAGTTGAAGTCGAATAATATGGTTGAAGTCAGGCTTGGTCTGGTCCATTTTCTCCCGGCAGGAAAAGAAGAAGGGCGCATGACTATTCGCAGGCATAGACTGGCGGAAAAGCTTATGACTGATGTGCTGAATCTGAGAGGAGATAACTGGGACAGCAAGGCTTGTGAGTTTGAGCATCTGCTTAACGAAGGCGTAGATGTCAAAATTTGTACGATGCTGAATCATCCCGTAACCTGTCCTCATGGAAAGCCTATCCCACCGGGCGATTGTTGTGCAGTTGCCAAAGACTCCGGAGACCTGGGCATTGTTGCTCTGACTGAATTCAAGTCGGGCCAGGATGGTGAGATTGCCTATATTCAGACCGATGATGACAAGAAGATGCAGAAGCTGATGGCGATGGGAGTATTACCTGGTAATAAAATAACCCTGGTACAGTCGTTTCCGTCTTATATCTTCAGGGTTGGTTATTCTGAATTTGCCATTGATACAAATCTTGCCAAAGAAATTTTTGTCAGGAAATAGATTCAGATAAGCCAGCAGGGTTGACATGGTATGATTGGAAATCTAATATGGGTTTTCAATCATATTTTCAGGGAAGGTGTATATGAAAGTCATTACTCTACTAGGCGACGGTATGTCGGATGTTTCCTATAGTGAGCTGGGTAATAAATCT
>JBGSQR010000156.1:0-1801 GCA_041737975.1 Geobacterales bacterium
CCTTGATGCAGGAGATCGACAGGGTCATTTCGACCAACACAACCCTTAAAGGTGAGCTGGCCAGTTCACAGGAAATTCTTGCTGATCAACGACAGCAGATCGAGCAGCTTCAAACGGCAGTCCGAATTGACGGCCTGACCCAGCTGGCCAACCGGACCTATTTTGATGAAAAATTGTCAGAAATGATCAAGATATTGCAGCGCTACAATGAGTCGTTTTGTCTGATGATGATAGATGTGGACAACTTCAAGACAATCAATGATACATTCGGTCACCCTGGCGGAGACAGAATCCTGAAAGGCGTGACCTTCAAGATAAAGGAAACTTTAAGGGGAAGTGATTTTCTGGCTCGTTACGGCGGCGATGAATTTGCCATTATTCTTATCAAAACATCCGCCAAGTCTGCTACGGATGTGGCCTGGAAGCTCTGTTCCACAATGCGTGAAAGCAGGTTCCTGCTTGATGAGGTTCCGGTCAATGTTTCACTGTCAATCGGTGTGGCCGAAGCCGGCCCCAATGACACGGAAGAAACTTTGCTAAAACGTGCTGACCAGGCTCTTTACCGGGTCAAGGAAACCGGACGCAACAGCGTCATGTTTGCGGAAAAGGAATAGTTATAGGCTTTTAGACTGAAGGCTGAAGTAAAACCTGTTAGACTACCTGACTTAATGTTTTGCAGCATTAACCTTCAGCCTTCAACCTAAATACCTATGTACTTCTAACAAAGGTCTTGAACCTCTTCTCGTAATATCGTAGACTTCCGCCCATGATAAATTTTGAAACCATCGCGCAAAAAGTTGAAAACAATCAACGTATCTCCACCGAAGAAGCATTGGCACTGTTTACATCCAACGACCTGCTGGCTATCGGCAAGCTGGCGGCAAAGGTAAATCAGCGCAAAAACGGCAGGAATGTCTTCTTCAATGTCAACCGTCATATCAACCCCACCAACATCTGTGTCAACCGCTGTGCATTCTGCGCCTTTTCCAGAACAACCGGCCAGGAGGGGGCTTATGCACTGACTCTGGACGAAATATGCCAGCGAGCCGTAGCAGCAGAAGCGGAAGGAGCCACTGAGGTTCACATTGTTGGCGGACTGCACCCTGAACTGCCTTTTGAATTTTATATCGAAATGCTGCAAAGTCTGCGGAAAGCCGCTCCAAGCATTCATATCAAAGCATTTACCGCTGTTGAAATCGATTACTTTGCACGCATCTCCGGACTTTCAATCGAAGAGGTTTTTAGACGACTGATAGCTGCCGGACTCGGCTCCATGCCGGGTGGCGGAGCCGAAATCCTGGTGGAGGAAGTTCGCAACAAAATCTGTCCGGAAAAAATCTCCGGCCAACTCTGGCTGGATATCATCCGACTGGCACATCTGGCAGGCCTGAAGACCAACGCCACAATGCTTTACGGGCACGTGGAAAGTTTTGCCGATCGAGTAGCCCATATGGAGATGCTGCGAAACCTGCAAGACGAAACCGGCGGTTTCCAGGCGTTCATACCGCTGGCCTTCCAGCCGGAAAATTCCGACCTGAAACTGGATATCAGAGGAACATCAGGGCTGGATGACTTGAAGACCCTGGCGATTGCCCGAATCTTCCTGGACAACTTCGATCATATCAAAGCCTACTGGATCATGCTGGGTGAAAAAATTGCCCAGGTTTCACTGGCCTTCGGAGTCAACGATCTGGACGGAACCGTGGTAGAGGAAAAAATTGGCCACGATGCAGGTGCCGCCAGCCCGCAATCCTTAACCAAAGACGGCATCATTCGCCTGATCAGCAAGGCAGACAAGATC
>JBGSQR010000169.1:0-8756 GCA_041737975.1 Geobacterales bacterium
GAGGCTTTCATGGCCCAGGAAAAGATCGAGAAGCATCTTAGTCTAGCCCCGAAACAGTTGCTTATTGCAGTGGATGGCAGTGCGCTTGATGATTTGATGAAGCGTATGGGGTCAGTCAGTCGTTTGGCTGAACGCTATCGGTTGGATGGCCGCATCAAGGGCTGGTCTTCTTTGGGGCAGGTTATAAATGATAGTTCGGAACAACAAGCAATTATCAAGTCTTTGAAAGATTCTGGCAATGTAAAAGGTTCTGAGGCCGCTTTGAAGTCAGCGTTAGAGAAGGCTGGTTTCGAAGTGTCTCCATTTATGCCGTTTATCGCTGCAATGTCCCATTTCAATAGCGGAGAAACGGTCGCTGAGGCTGAAGGGATAGCGCAGCTGGCTGCATCTCCTTTGCGAGGTGTGGTAAACCGTCACCTGATCAAGGATGCCAATGGTTATCATGCTTTGATATACCTGCATTATCAGGATGATGAGTTAGCGCTGCCAATGTTTTTAGCTGAGCTTTCCAAAGTTGTGCCGACTGCCCGTGTTACCGGAGTCGATATGGTCAGCAGTCAGCTGGCAGGTTCTGTTGCCAGCAGTTTCGTATGGAGTTTCCTGTTGGGTGGTATATTGGTGTTGTTTCTGATGGTGACCCATTTTAAATCCAGAATGGGTATGTTTTACTCACTTTTTCCCGTTGCAGGTGGTGCGGTTTTAATGATCGGCAGTATGGCTGCTTTTGGGATGGGAATCAATTTCATGAATGCCATGGTGCTGGTAACTATCGTTGGCATGGGTAGCGATTATGGTCTCCATGTCGCTCACAGGGTTAATTCAGCTGGCGATGCTGATAGCGAAGAGCGATTTATACAGGCAGGGCGGGCTGTTATTATTTCCGCTTTGACTACGATTGCCGGGTTTGGTTCACTGGCTTTTGCGGATTATCCGGCCCTTGCTTCCATCGGCTGGGGCACCAACCTTGGTGTGGGGTTTACGGCACTGTTTGCTCTGTTTACCTTGCCAGCAGTTATTTTGTTTGTGGGGAAAGGTGGTCGAGACAAGGTTTGATTGCACTTCTTTTTCTGAGTTAGTTGATGAGAAGCAAAACACCCCCGGAAAAATATTCCGGGGGTGTTTTGTAGAAACAGTTGGATGGGATTAGTGGCCTGGTGGTGGCGGCGCATAACCATTGTTATCCCACAATCGGTTATGGGGGCGGCGGTCCTGGTTGCTGCAGTCGACCACGCCCAGACGGCAAAGTGTGGATCTCCACTCATATTTGATGTAGGCCGTCTTTACGGCGCGTTTTTCAGGTTCAAATTCAACAATATAGGTAGGAGAGTATTCGCTTCGTCCATAACCTGTTCCGGCGCTTTCCATTGTTTTCTCAACTCTGGCGGATTTTTTTGTCTTCTGCTCAGCCGATGGAGCCTGGGAAGGTGCAGGGGCCGTTGGTCCGGATTTATCAGCTGCATTGCTTTCAAAACTGTTTCGCATTTGCATTTGCGGCGGTTCAGGTCTGCGTACTTCCGGATAGGCCGCCACCGCAATTACACCCATTGCGCTACCATCTCCGAAAGCTGCCGCATACGAGTCCGGTACATCGGTGAAATAAAAACGGTTGATCCTCTCCTGGTCGCTGCGCCAGCCGGCAAACTCACCGGAAGCGTATGGTTCCAGAATATACATCCGCTCACTGTTTTTAAGCCAGGACTTGCCACCACTGATGATATTGCGTCCATCCACAGCAATGACTACGCCCACACGCCGATTAAGACGGTTTTTAACCTCAATTTTGTACTGCTCGCCTTTGATCGCTTCCGCATAAACCTTACTCATGCCTTGCCTGATTTTTACCGGATAGGTCGGTAAAATACGTCCGCTATCCGTAACAATACGTACTTCTATCGCCTCATTGAATGATTTGGCCCAGACCCCTGATGCGCTCAATAGTGCTGCCATAATTACTGCCAGAATTGTTTTCATGTTTTTACCCTCCCTGAATTATGTCTTTGATTCTTTGACAGTGGGTAGAGGTAAAAAGTTCCCGAAAATAATAATTTTTCTCAAAATAAAAAGAGCCCCGTTCCGATACAGAAACGGGGCATTGCAGATGGGGAAGGATATAAGTCGGAATAGTTCAGTTTTGGCTTAGAACCATATCATCAACCGTCTGATGGGAGCCTTGGTCTAGACCTTCTTTTCTGGAAAACCTGGTTAAACCGACCGTTAGTGCAATTGCAAAAAACAGCAGCACTGTGATAATGCCGATTACACCAGTCCAGCCGAAGGTTGACCAGAATATTCCGCCGACTGTGCCGGTGATGCTGCCACCAAGATAGTAGAAAAACAGGTACAGCGAAGAAGCCTGCGCCCGGGCGGTTTTAACTCTGACGCCGACCCAGCTGGATGCGGTTGTGTGTGAGGCGAAAAAGCCGATTGTGAAAACAGCTATGCCGAGGATCATAACTGTCAGATTGCTGAAGAGTGTGATTATTGCTCCCATGGCCATGATCAGAAGCGAATACAACAGGATCAGTCCGCGCTCGTATTTCTGGGCCAGCCGACCGGCAATGGCGGAGCTGAATGAGCCGAGTAAGTAGGCCAGGAAAATCCAGCTGATCAGTGTCTGACTCAGGTCGTATGGATGGGCCAGTAGTCTGAAGGTGATATAGTTGAACAGTGTGACAAAGCCGCCCATGAGTAGAAAGACAATGGCATACAGATAGAGCAGTCCACGGTTTTTCAGGTTTTGTATGAGAGAAGTGTATAGGTAGTCAGCCTGGAAAGGTCTGGTTTGGAAGTTGGACGAAGGTGGGAGTGTTTTTGCAAAGTAGATACTGGTTAACAGGCAGATAACACCAACAGCACCCAGAGCGGTTCGCCATGAAAAGTAGTCAGTAACTACTGCGGTAAATATCCTGCCGGTCATTCCACCCACGGCATTGCCGGCAATGTAGAGCCCCATGGCTGAACCTAGGGCTGAGGCATCCATTTCCTCGCTCAGATAGGCCATTACAACCGCCGGAAGCCCGGCCAGCGCCACACCCTGCAAAAGCCGCAATATAATCAGTGAAAGGTAGGATTCGCTTAAAGCGGTCAGGATGGCTATGGCAGAGGTCATGAACATGGCAGCTGTCATGATCCGTTTTCTGCCCCAGGTTTCAGACAGCGTCCCGGCCAGCAGCATGGAAGCAGCCATGGTACAGGTTGCCATTGATAGTGGCAGGCTGCCTAAAGCGGCTGAAACGCCGAACTCCCTGGAGAAAACCGGCAACAAGGGCTGAACATCATACAGGGTTACAAAAGTAACAAAACCGGCCGCGAAAAATGCCAGGTTGATCTGCATGAATTTTTTTGTGCCCCGGTAGACTGCGCTCATTTGAATCCCGATTTTGTAAAAATTCAGATATTTACCAGATACGATAGCATTTGCCAAAATATAAATAAAATATATAATCATTATCATTTCAATAACCAATTAATATCAAGAGGCGATGATATGGATATTCGACAACTGCGTTATTTTATGGAAATAGCCCGTCAGAATAATTTTACCAAAGCTGCAAATCTGCTTCACATTGCTCAGCCGGCCGTCAGTGTATCTATCAAAAAACTGGAGGAGGAGCTTGATCTGACACTTTTTAATCGTCAGGAAAAGAAAATCTCTTTAACTGCGGAAGGTGAGATTTTTCTGGAACACGTTAAACGTATTCTGGATGAGGTCAAGGCGGCGGAAATGGAGATGGGCGCACTAAAAGGCCTTGATCGTGGTGAAGTTCGACTGGGGATTCCACCCATGCTGGGTGCCTATTTCTTCCCCAAAATAATCAGCGGATTTATGGAGAAACATCCAGGTCTGCATTTGTCCGTATATGGGGATGGTTCCTGGAAAATCCAGAGCATGCTCAGCAGCAGTGAGCTGGATATGGGTGTGATTGTGGGAAGTGATTATCCGGAAGATCTGGAAGTTCACCGGTTTATGCGTGAAGAGGTGGTGGTCTGTGTAAATAGTGATCATCACCTGGCACAGCGCAGTTCCATAAGCTATCAGGAGTTTGCAAAGCAGGATCTGGCATTCTATAAGGAAGGGTATTATCTGCGTGAGCTTATTTTTGACATGCTTAAAAAGAAGGGAATTGTGCCTAATGTTTTGGTGGAAACAAATCTGTTTTCACTGGTTGCCGCTCTTGTGATGAATGGTAAGGGGGTTTCGGTCTGCCTTAGGATGGTTACGGATCAGAATGTTGGAATGAAGGCCATTTCCTTTGAGCCACCATTATACATGGACCTGATGATCGCCTGGAAACAGCAGTCATACCTGTCCCGCGCAAACAGGGCATTTGTTGAATATCTGCTGGAACAGACCAGGGGTAGTCAGCCAGACGTGAAATAATTGATTCCCTGTTTCATTTCTCTACCAGAGAATATCAACTATAACGGTTTTAACCGATTTAGCTACAGCCGGCCGCTCAACGATCCTGGCTTGCTTCTCCAACTGTGCGAATAGCTCCTCCAATTGTGTGACAGAAATCCTGGCCGTCAACTGCCGGTCAGCGCGAGCTTCCGCAATTGGCAATACTGTTCCGCCGGAACGGTAGACCGCCTGGCGGACAGTTTTAGCCGATAATGTATCAAGCCCCATGATCAGGCTGATTTTTATCCGTGGCAGGTCAACGGTTGGTGCGGGTGCAAAACCATTTCCGGCTGAAGCTGGTGCTGAAGATTCCAGTGCACGTCCTTCACGGGCCGGAGCTGCCTTTTTCATCTTTGCAGCTCCTGATTCCGACCGATTATGCATGGTTGCTATAGTGGCATCTGGCTCTGTTGTTTTATCAGAAACAGCTGATTTTTGAGTAGTAGTGGGGCTGCCTGCTCGTTTTTTTTCGGCAATATTTGTGTGAAATTCTGCCTTAGGTGCGTCAACAGCAGGAGCAGGAACTGTTTCAGTTTTTTCTTTTACAGGAGAGGGAGCTGATTGTGGTGGGGCAGGTTGTTGCTGAAGTTGCGGTATTGCCTTGTTCAGGTCAGAGCCTGAATCCTGAGTTAAATAATATCCGGTCACTGAGATTATCAGCAGAGCCAGAATCTCCAGCGGCAGTTTTGTGTGGAGCGGGAAAAACAGGCGTTGCAACCACCCGTTTCTGATGACCGGCTGCTCAATAATATTGGCCATGATGCGTGATGTCAGCCAGGTCGGCGATTCTACAGCAGGAGTGTTTCGGATTATCCTCAGGGTAGTCTTCAGGTCAGCCAGTTCCGCCCGGCAGGATGGGCAGGAAGATAAGTGCTCGTCAACCCAGGCCCGTTCCGCAGAAGACAGGTCACCGCTACAATAGGCCGAAAGCATTTTTTTGATTTCTTCATGAGTCAGCATGGAAACCTCGATCATGTTGCCTTGTATCGGAAGCAATCAACTCTATTGATGCCAGCTAAGCCATTCCCATCGCACTTCTTACGCAATCCCTGACACCTTCACGCGCCCTGAAAAGACGTGATTTGACTGTTCCGTCCTTTAAGCCGAGAGCACCGCATATCTCTTCATAGGCTAATTCCTGCATGTCTCTCAATACCAGTACCTCGCGGAACTCCACGGGCAGTGTCCGTATACAACTCTCGATAAAGCTGCGTAACTCTGCCTCTTCCATAAGCTCCAGCGCTGTTGGATTATTACTTGCGGCATCATGTTTTATTGAGCCTTCTGTGCCTGTTATTTCCGAATCCAGTGAAAACGATTCTTTGCTGTTATTTGATGATATCTGCTGCAACCGGTTACGCGACAGGTTGATTACAATGGATGTCAGCCAGGTGGAAAAAAGCGCATCCCCCCTGAAGTCAGCGATCTTTCGCCAGGCAGACAAAAAAGCATCCTGGGTAATGTCGCAAGCATCATCATAATTACCGGTGATCCTGAAAGCGATATTCAGCATTCTGTTCTGGTATCTGTTAACCAGTTGCTCAAATGCTGATGTGTCGCCTCTCTTGCAGGCATTGACAAGTTTTGAGTCGTCTGTTGTTTTGGGCTTTTTTACGTCTGCTATCATTTAGACATTTCACCAGACTGAATGTTCCCATTTTATTTAGTTTTCATCCGGAAAGGGTGCTTTTCCCCCCTGGCGGCGTCAATCTTCGGCTTTGCTTGTGCGGCGTACCGGTGTACGCCTCCGCGCAAACCCTCCATTTCCTTGCCAGGAGAAAAAATCCCCGCTTTCCAAATTGAAAACCAACAGTTTCTCATCCGGAGTTTCCGGATGGAAACTATTTATCCGAAAGCAGAAAACTACTTAATGAAAATGACGATAACATATTAGATTTGAATAAAAAGTCAATCTTAATATGTAGTAAGTCATTTGTTCTTATGCAAAAGATTGGTTAAAGCTAAATTTTTCCATAAGCTGCGAAATTGAAGTATTTGATTGCCAGTGGCGCTGGTGGTGATATGATAATCAAAGTTTTTAGAGGCTTGTTATCTCAGGAGGTGGTTGTTATGGAGCGGTTGCTTTATATTGAAGCATCACCCCGTAAAGAGCGTTCTGAATCAATCCGTGTTGCCAATGAATTTCTGGATGAATACTGGAGAACCCACCCCAAGGATCATGTGGAAATTTTCAATCTCTGGCGGGAGGAGTTACCATCTTTTGATGGAGATGTGATCAATGCCAAATACCGCATCCTTAATGGAGAAGCGCGATCCACTCCCGAAAGGGCTGCCTGGGTGCCGGTCGAGCAGTTGATTAATCATTTTACCGGCTTTGACAAATACCTGTTTTCCCTCCCCATGTGGAATTTCGGCATACCCTATATTCTCAAACATTACATTGATTTGCTTGTCCAACCTGGACACACCTTCAGTTATTCTCCGGAAAACGGCTATAAAGGGCTCGTTGTAGGCAAGCCTGCCGCAATCATCTACGCCCGTGGCGGCTCATATGAATCCTCAACACCTTTTGAATCCCTGGATCACCAGAAAATATATATGGAGACCATTCTGTCTTTTATCGGTTTTACTGATCTGCATTCAATTATTGTAGAGCCGACGCTCAAGCTTGATCGTGAAGAACGTGTGAAGATGCTAGAGGAGAAGAAGGCTGAAGCGCGGGCTTTGGCGGCGGTTTTCTAACCGAGATATAACTGTAATTATGAATGTATACAGGCCGCTTCCCGATCAGGAAACGGCCTATTTTTTTTGAATATGGTTTTTGCAGGGATCAGTTTACAACGTTGGTCGGAGTACCTTTTTCAAATGCTGCAATGTTGTCCGCTGTCAACTGGATCAGTCTTTGACGGGATTCAAGGCGTCTCCAGCCGATATGAGGTGTCATTATTACATTGTCCATCGTAAACAGCGGATTGTTCAGTTCTGGTGGTTCCTGTTCCTGTACGTCAAGTGCCGCGCCGGCAATTTTGCCGTTTTGAAGAGCCTCGATCAGGTCTACCTCTTTAATGATTGGTCCACGTGCTGTATTGACGATGTATGCCGTAGGTTTCATCAGTGCCAGTGTGTCTTTGTTGATCAGATGTTTTGTTGAAGCTGTCAAAGGACAGTGAATGGTAATAAAATCACTCTTGGCAAGTAATTCTTCCAGGGGAACGTAGCTCACGTCCGGATTGTCAACGGGCTGTGGGTACATATCAAAGATCAGGACTTTCATTCCCAGTACCAGGGCGATCTTCATGGCGTGGCGTCCGATTGCTCCGCCACCGATAATACCGAGTGTTTTTCCCTGTACTTCAAAATGCGGCACCTGTAGAGACTTGGTAAAGTTGTCAAAGTTTTTACGCTGCAGCATGTTCTGTTGCTGGATCATAGAACAGCTGAGGTTGAGAACTTGGGTTATGGCCATTGTGGCAACCGCTTCAGTGCTATAGGTTGGAACATTGCAGACAGCGATATTCTTTGCACGGGCAGCAACAATATCGATGTTGTTGTAACCGGTTCCGGCTTCGCAGATTACTTTAACTGACGGAGGAAATTGGTCAATCAGCTCTTTACCCACAGGCAGCTCTTTGGTGATTACTACTTCATAACCCTGAACACGCTGGATTATTTCTTCATCGGTGCTGGAATCGTATTTTGTGAATGTGGTCAATTGAGACAATGGTGAGAAATCGAGTTTGCTGTCAAAATCCAGTTTAGCCGAGTTCAGAAATACGGTCTTGTACATTATTCCTCCGAAGTATTGAGATTGAACCATTGGTGAGTGAATGTACTCATATAACCAATACAAGTAAAATAGATTGTTTTCATGTTTGTCATGAGAAATTTAGATAGTTAGTGATTCAGGTTCGATATGAATGGTGATTTCGGTGGGAATTGAATTGATTTGAATTACTTTAAAGATTTCAAGGCGGTGTAGAATCCCCTGGGTGAAGATTCAAAAACAATTATCCGGCACTTCAGCATTTCTTTAAGTTTTTCCAGAGAAATGTCATCCAGAAACATCCCTTCTCCTTCTTTAAGCATGACATCCGGCACTAACAATGCTTTGCCAATGTCTTTACTATCCAGAGTTGCAAAAATATCCTTACCGCTGACCAGGCCGCTGACGGTAACACTTTTGCCGAACAGACGGTTTTCAACAGCCGTTGTAACGATATGAACACCAGTCTTTTCAGCAAGTTTTGTTGCAAATTCACTGACAAAACCAAAGGCAGAGGCACCGGTTATTACTGTTACCTTGAAGTCGCCCATGTGTCTGGCTGACCGCAGTGTGCGTTCGGCATCGCGCATAAAAAGCGGCACCATGCCGACACCGTTTTCGATCTGGGGG
>JBGSQR010000233.1:0-14665 GCA_041737975.1 Geobacterales bacterium
ACAGGTTCGATCCCTGTTTCGCCCACCAAAACACCTAAGTAGTTGAAATTGCTTATGAAAATAAAAGAGCCGACATTCAATCCACCATCTGCTACACCAGGCACGGAGATTGATATGTCGGCTTTTTTAGTTTTAAGACCATCAGGCTATTCATTTCGTAGAAAAATACCGGCGAAACATAGACCTTATTTTGGTAATGCAAAAGAATTTTGGCGGTCACTTGAAACGTCTGTAAAAAAAGATGCTGTAAAAGCCTGTAGAGATTGGGCTTCAAAATTGGATAGGGCTTTTACTTTTTTAGAGTCTGCTGCCGATGAAAAATACAAGCATGAATTTGTACGTGCTGAAATCAATCCTGTCATAAAAAATCCTCCTCCCTCTGCCACAACAGATAATAGTCTGACTGTTAAAGAATTAATCACGAAGTACATCAACAACAAAGCCCCGCTATGGTCTCCGAAGTCACGACAGGAGTCAGAGTACTCGCTTAATCTCTTTCCGCTCCTGTGCGGCAATCTGAGGCTTAATAAGCTTAGTTTTGAGACGATTGAACTATATCGCAGTAAACTGTCGCAACTTCCGGCAAATTATACTCGTCTTGCCAAGTATAGAAATATGTCTGCAGATGAACTGATTGCTTTACCCACTTCAAAAAAAGACCTTCCAAAACCAAAAAGTGTCAACAAGCATTTAGGCTTTTTATCAACTCTTTTTAAGTTCGGAATTCAACGTCAGCATATGACGGTAAATTTTGCCGAGGGTGTTCATGTTAAAGTGCGTCGTGGTGTCAAATCCGCCGATGAACGTGATAAATACTCAAATCAGGATTTACAAAATATTGTGGACATGCTTCATTATGATGAAAATCTTCCTTACAAGATGTTTGTGCCTTTGATCGCAATGTATACTGGAATGAGGCGTGGCGAAATTTGTCAATTATATGTAGATGATATTGTTGTTGACGAAGATAGCGGACTTCCATATATCAAGTGTGAAGAGTCGGATGATACCGTTGAACTAAAAATACAAGGACAAAATGTAACTAAGTTAGAAAAGAATTTAAAACAGGAAGCCTCTTGGCGAACTATTCCTATCCATCCTATTCTGTGGGAGGAATTAGGTTTTGGCGGATATTTTTATAAATGTAAGCAATCTGGTGAAAAACGTCTGTTCCCAACTTTAAAAAATCACCGTGATGGTTACGGTGTCTCATTCAGTAAATATTTTGATTACAACGTCGCCCATCGTCTCTATCCTGCTGGTTCTGGAAAGTCTTTTCACTCAATCCGCCACTCTTTTACAGACTTTTTCAAGCAAGCTCAAATTCAGGGCTATGATCGAGGTCAGGCGGTTGAGATAGTCCGTGAATTTGTTGGACACGCATATAATGCTGCTGGCACCGAGGATTTGACATTAGAGAGATATGGCAAGAGGTACCCTGTTTCTACTCTTGCCTCTGTTTTGTTTCAATTAGATTATGGAATTCGCTTTGATAATATTATTGAGCAGGTTGGACCACTTATTAGACTAGGCGGTAAAATAACTTCTGCAGAAAAAAGAAACCCGAACCTTGATTATCCAACAGAAGACACAACTGAACAATAATAATCTACTGCAAGAAACTGTAACTTGCTGTAATGGCAGAGGTATATCTTTATATACAATATCTGTGTAATTTTCCCGCGCATTTTGCTATATTAAGCACTATAAATTAGTGCGAGGTCTTGTATGAAACTTACGGAAATAAGCGAAAATTATATGAATGACCATCTTGCAGCCGTCACTCGACAAAATGAATTAATGCGTGGTCATGACCTGTGCTCGACTGCACGTGAAGAATTCAATAGAATGGACGAAATAAAAAGGGCTGCAGGTCTGATATCTCCCGCACGTGAAGAATTAAATAGGCTGGACGAAATAAATAGATCTTTAGGAATGACTGGTAATATGCAATCAATTTTGAATGTGACGAATTTGGTTCCAGATTTTGGAATTTCATCTACTGTAATTGCAGATATGAAGAGGGTGGATGATATGCAAAGGTCAGTCGCTGGTCCTCCTGGTATCACAGGCATGGTTCAAGAAAATATGGACCGCATTAACGATATTCAAAGATCAATATCTTTTCCGGCTGGCGTTAAAGATCTTTTGCATGTAGACATGAGCCATTTACAAGCCCTCAAACAAATTTCTATTCCTTTTGAAGCTGCAAAATTTATCCAAGACGGAATGGCATATAAAGAAAGAAATCCAGGGTGGCAAAATGTTTTACCAGAATATAATCCTGTCGATGTCTCGCTATTTCAAGTTCCTGCAAATCCGATGCACAAGGTCGCTAAAATATTAGAAAAAAACGAGCGTAGACATGAAGAAGTTGCCGGACACCTTTTAGAATTGGTAATGCTACAAAAAGGGACCGGCGAACAAAACGATAAAATGATTACGTTGTCGAAAAAGAATTTACTCATTGCAGTTTTAGGCGTCGTAATTACCGTTATTATCGGATTTATAACTTTTTATTACGCGGGTAAAAATTCGGTTCCTTCTCCGCCGCCAGCCCCCACTTTAAATGCTGCTCCTGCCCCTGTTGTTCAGTCTATTATCTCTCCTGCCCCTATAACTAAAAATAAATGAGTTTTGATTGTTTGATTCTCTTTTTTATCTTTCTTCCAGTGCTGGTAAACTGTTGACGATTGTCATTGTCTCGATGCTTATGCACTTACTTTTTTGAAACGGCAATTTTCTGACAATATTGAAAAAGCTGATCACGGACATCGATATCGGTTAATATTCCATCTATGAATGATTGCAAGGTTTGACCGGAACGCATTAATTTATCAACATAATATCCTTCTATCATCGATACAACTGCCTTTTCAGTAAATGGCAATCCAGCCTTTGCGAAAATTTGAGCAAATGCTGGCTGTGCATTTGTCGGCAAAACTACGTCAACAATTTTTGATTTTTTCGGTTCTTTCATGTTGATTTTGGAAATAATCGAACTGGTTCCATCGCTTGCCTTGTGGGTCGTAATATGTGTTGCATCATCCCAGGTCGTCGTATAATGCAACCCATTTGCTGCATCTTCTTCGAGTTTAAAGAGCTTTCTATCCACAATTTCATATTTTTTATTTCCTATTACGATTTTTCCGGTACCAGACTGTGCCTCTGCTGTTGATCCGGGAAATCGTATTAAAAGACCTTCCATCTGAGCAGTCACCGACCTTGAATTCTGTCCACCACTCCTGCCATCTTTAGAATTAAGCAACTCAAGAATTCTTGACACACCAATATCATTTGAAGCGTTTTCTCGCCTCAAGAATGCTGCAAAAATTGTTTGCATCCACCCTGCACCATTTTCCGCAACTGTTTTTTCGTAATCTTTTTTCTCTTTTTCTTCAATTGCTGCTTGTTTTGCTGCAGCTTCTGCAGATGCCTTTTCAGCCTGCTGTTTACTGATATCAGCCTGCTGTTTACTGATATCTTCCTGTTTCTTACGAATAGCACTGCTATCAAAAGCGAACGCAGAAGTTGTAAGGCATGCTATCAAAAATGTTAAAAAAAATGATTTCATTATGGATACTCCTTTGAAATTTGCAGTGTAATCACTTAATTAATTAATGAGCTTATTTACCTTTTTATTACGCTGGAAATTAATACTTTCCTGGTAATAAGCTTCAAAAAATGAATTTATTTCAGCGTCAAATAATGCCTTAGTTTCTGGTTTAACAAATTCATTAAGAGCTTTAACAGGGTCAGTAATTGAATAATTTCTTATTTTGCCTCCATTCATATTAATGGTCAAACCTGATATGAATTTATTTGTCATTTTTCACGAGCATTCACCCACCTGGTTTTCACACCCATTCACCCAGGCACGGCGTGCTGAATTGGTTCGTTAACGTATCATAGTTTGCTCCCGATGGTTCCCTTCTTTTTCCTGTAACTTTCCCCCTCGATTATCATCTGATGTGCATTGTGTGCCAAGCGGTCCAGTGCCGAGTTTGCAATGATTTGATCATCAAAGAGGCTGACCCACTCCGCCACGTGTCTGTTGCTGGTGATAATGGTGGCTCCGCGCTCGTACCGTTCGCTGACTATTTCATAGAAGTCATGAGCCTGCTCCGGGGTAAGTCGTTCCAGGCCGAAGTCGTCGATTACCAGCAGGCTTGGGGAAATCAGTTTGAGAAGTTCCCTGTCCAACGAGTTATCGGCGCGGGCGGCGTAGAGAACCTTGAACATTTTTGCCGCCTTGACCACAACGACATTCTTGTTACGGCGGCAGGCGGCGTGTGCCATGGCGTTGGCAAGGAAGGTTTTCCCGACGCCGACCGGACCGGTAAAAATAACATTTTCTTTGCGCTCCATCCAGTCAAGGCTAATGAGTCCCTTGAGTCGGTCGCGATCAAGAGTTATCTTTGCTTCCCAATCGAAGCGCTCCAGCACCTGATCGTGGTCAACCTTGGCCGCCAGCAGGCGCCTGGTAAGCGCCCCCTGATTCCTCCTCTCCACCTCATCAGAGAAGAGCATCTCCATAAATTCAAGATGGGTAAGTTTGTTTCCCTTGGCGTAGGCTACCCGTTCAGGCAGGGTGGTCAGTAGCGAAGAGAGGCGCAGTGACTTCAGAAGCTGCTTCAATTCCAATGTTGTTTCCATGGTTGTTTTCCTTGTGGTGACTGAAATAATCAGCAGGTCTGCTGAAGTGTGCTGCGAGAGAAATGGGGGTAACAGTTCCTGCCGGTTTGGCGGTTGTTGGTTGTTTATCCAGTGCCTGCTTGATGATCCCCTCTACGCGGCTGACATTCATGAGTCCAAATGCCAGTGCCCTTTGGCAGGCGACTTCCACTCTGGTCGCGCCATATTTATCATTAAGCCGAAGCAGCTTCTGAGCTTGGCGGATGAAGGCCCATGGGACATCACCGCTCAACATCTCAGCCATGAACTCTCCCTGCTTCTCACCGTTTTCTGCGGCTTTCCGTTTGTAGTACTCCACATCCCTCATGGCGTAGGCGCTCTTGTCTTTCGGGTAGTCATCAAAGTCCGTAGAGCGTTTGCCCGCTGCAACTTTCGGGTGGGTTCTGATCAACTGGTTTTGGTAGTAGATCCGCACCAGAACGGAATCACCTCTGACATCAACTTCTTTGCCGATATACATCGTCGGCAGGGAGTAGCCAGCTTTCTTGAACATGATATGGTGATCGCGATGAACGGTGCACTGCGCAAAGGCAGGGACATCGAAGCGCTCGTCAGACAGCGGCAGCAACGCCTTCTGTTCCTCTTGCTCAAATACCAAAAACGGACGTTTTCTGGTGGTGCCGTGGATACGTAGGCCGGCAAAGGAGCGGCACCACTTCTCCGCTTCCTGTTGGGCATGATCACGGTTTTTGAATTCCTCTCCTTTGAAAAAGTTCTCACGGACATACCTGACCTGGTTTTCAACGGTACCTTTTCCTTCCGGGTGCCGGACCACAGCCGAGTCGATGATAAAGCCCCGGTGTTGCGAGTAGTCTTGAAAGGTCCGGTTAAAAACGGGTTCATAGCGATCAGCCTTAACTACGGCCGCTTTCATGTTATCCAGAATGAGACGCCTGGTGACGCCGCTAAAGAAACTCCACGCTTCTTCCATGCCGGTGATCAAAGCGTTGAGATCCTGACGGTGAGTCAGATACACATACTGGTAGCGGCTCTGGATCAGGGTAACCACCAGAGCATGGAGTACCCGGTTTCTACCTTCTGCCGGGTCAAACACCAATCCCATTTTACCAAAATCAACTTGGGCCACTTCGCCCGGTTCAGTGTCCGCCATGCGCACGGTAACCTTCTGGACACCGAAGCCAAGCTCCTCGCGGGCATAGCGATACAGAGTGCTGTAGGTTACCGCGACCCCCATCCGGCCAAGCTTGATGTGAGCCTTGGTCAGTGTCAAATGGTCATTCTCCAACCAACCGGACAGCAGCTCGCGGTGAGGCAGCAGAGGGGCACAGGCAGCCAGTTCAGGATCCTTTGCGTCGCCTCCGTGTACAGAGCGGATGACTGCTGCGGCAATCTCAGTCAGCCCTTCATCAGATGTGGTGTCGTCAAAACCATGCGTTGCAGCAAGTCGCAGATAGTTACGAATTGTGTTGCGGTCAATCCCGGTAGAACGTGCTATTCGCCGAAAACTGTCCTTTGCTTTTGCCCTGCGTAGAATGTCGATAATATTTGTCACGCTGTACTCCTTGTGCCCCATGGTACCTCCATTCAAATAGTGAAAGAGGTCATGGTACAGGTTGTAGTCAGCGCCGTGCCAAAGATTACCCGAGGTGGGTGAATGCTCTTGAAAATGGGGTGGGTGAATGCTCCTGAAAAATCAGGGGCTCAGGTGGGTGAATGGTTCTGAAAAATGACATTTATTTAAAATACCGACATATCTCGGATCATTCCTATATGCCCGCATACCTATCTCAGGAAATAATTCTTTCTCGTCAAAAGAAACTGCATAAAATTTCATTGCAGCCCAGTTTGGAATACCACCCTCAATTTTTGTAACCTTGTTAATACAAACATCTTTGAATACTTTTTCAGTTAATTCATTTTGTTTTTCAATTGTTACATAATTAACTGGGGGTTTTCGAACTATATCAATGATATAAACAGAACTTTCGTACTGTTTTTCTGATTCACCTTTAATCACCCAGAATTCTTTGGAAATCAGAATATCAAGCCCTGGTTTATAATAATAAGACATAAGTCGTTTCTCGTTTTCAAAGGGAGTGCTTATCAATACGCCATCTTTATATTCGTACCGATACGACCCATCTGTAAAACTGTTATTACTACCAATTGATGGCTGAACACTTATAATAGCTCTATTGTTAATACATTCCGCTGTTCCTAATGGCTTCATAGAGGAACAGCCACTGACAGCAAATAAACTCAAGAATAAAACGCTTATCAAAAAGTTAGTTTTCATCTTTATATCTCCTTTAAATTTGGCACTTATATATATTTTACAAAAACTTATAGGAGCATCAAAGCGGTTGCCGTGCTTATTTTTAGGATGGATGATTTAAAACGAAATAACGAAAATATGATTACACACTTTTTAAATATTCCTTATTTATGGCTGCATTAATAATAAGCTCTTTTATATCCTCTAAAATTACCAGTGTTGTACTTAAAATATCTTTAAATTCATCACACGTTACTTCCCGATACTCGCCATGAACGATAGCATGTCTATTTTTAAGTAAGCTATCGTTTATAAAAGTATGTTTTGTATCAAATATTGTTGAATTCAAAGCAAGACTTTCCAGTATTTCGGTGAGAACGGTAGGGCTAGGGTTAGAATCTGTAACAATAAAACTTTTTGGACTTGCCACATTCAAAGGAGAGCTTAATATTTCATTGTACTTTTTAGTTACTCCTGCTCTTACGGTTATACGCTTAGAACCATTGCAAGTAGTAAATTCAGAATTTAGTGCATAAGGCACAAAGACATTTTTTAATTTTTTAAGAGGAATATTTTTATCTGAAATGTGCGTTAAATAATATGTTGCAGCACATTTCAAAAAACCTTCATAATGAGCACAAATCATTGGAAATGATGCTCGAAGTATATAACAATTATCAGACACTGATTCAGAACTTGCTTTAAGAAAAATTAACTCTTTCTTTCGCCAAATCAAATCTTTATCAATTTTAGCACTTAGCTTTGCAACCGTGTTAAGGCTCATTATTGAATAACTCCGAGCTTAATTCGATAAGCCTTTTAAATCTATCTGTTGCACGTACACCTCTGCCAGTTGCTGCGATAAAAGTTTTATTTTTGTATATACTTTTTATTAAAGCTTCTAGTTGTTTTGGTTTAGTTTCCCAATAATCAATATTTTGACTAAGTCCGAGCACAATACACTCAAAAGCACCATACAAAATAGCTCCTACATGTCTTTTCCCGTCCCATCTCCTGAAAGAATTTTCTCCCATTGTCTGTGATAATAATGCAAATGTTCTGATAAAAACTGATTCATCATCATCCCAATCTTTATCGGTATCTGAAGCTATTTTCTCTATTTCAGAAGTCAAAAACGAATGAATGTTTGCAGAAGTATTTATTTTTTTGACTTTGACATAGTGAGCAATGAAATACCTCACTACATATTCTTTGTTGATCTGGACATCTATATCGTCCTGAGATAATGGCAAACAAGCCATAAATTCATCGTTCTGGCTCAATTTATCAATTACGGAATAGAAATCCTTATTAATCATAATAATGAGGCAACTCCTGATCTCTTGTTTTGTGAGTTGAGAGCCACCTGAATTTAATCTGTCGAATAAATCATATTTTGTATTTTGATCACTACCTGGGCTTAATATATTGAAATGTAATTTTTTTCTCTTAAATAAAACTTGAAGCTCATCAGCTAGTGAATTTTCTTTTTTTGCAGATTTCCATGAAACACCTGCTAAAGAAGGTAAAAAGTGGGTTGCAGTTAAAACTAATGGCGGAAAAATTTTATCATTAGCATCTTTAAGAATACCCATGAATTCAAAGATAGTTGAAAGTCGCTGTAAACCATCAACGACTTCCCAAATATTTTTATCTGATTGGAATACAAAGATAGGAGGTATTGGAATTCCTAGAAATAGAGACTCAATTAATCTTGATTTCTGCTCTGGCTCCCATCTAAACATTCTTTGGAATTCTGGATGTATATTTAGTTCACCATCGTTGTAAATACTTGCGATTTCGCCGATTGAAACAGGGTATGAGTCGGTAACAACATTTCTGCTTGCAATTTCAATCTCTTTTTTTAGCTTATCAGTCATACAATTCTCCTTGTCATTCTCGGTCAAAATTATTCAAGTAGGAGTCTATTTTTTTATCTTGGTCCAAGAAACCTATCACCGTTCAAATGAATCATATGGTCGGGTGCATCTGCTAACCAGATCTCTGTTTCCCAGGCTATTTCTGCCAGATATTTCTTGAATTCCTTTTTATCTGGAAACGCTGATACATAGATTTTTCCGGCATCACTCTTTGAAAACATCTCTTCAAGTTCAACGATGCGTTTTGGTCCGATGGGACCATGCGACGTGACAACCTCAATAAGATAAATCCAGTTCTTTGTGCTGTCAAAGAGAACGATATCCGGCAGCTTGTCGTGGTTGAAATTGACGCCTAATGTTGCAAGCCCTTCCTTATTTACAATCAAAAGTTTGTCGGCGGTATCACCGAGATATAATAAAGTTGCTCCTGGTGCAGCCAGTCCATAACACCCTTTGTAACCGTCTTGCTCTTCCGTGTTACGCTTGACCATCGCCCGTCCTCTGCAAGTCCACAAAGGGCAAGCAGGGTGTATCCCGCCATATCATTGTATTGGGCAGGTGGCAGACCGAGGGTTTTAAGAATTTCTTGTGCTTCTTCGAGTTTTCCCATCCTGTTTTTGTCCTCCTATTAAAAGTTGACTCACGTAGTCATCAAGTAACCCATTAGACAATTTATTTTGAATTATGTGTTTGCCGATCTGTTGAATTAATTGAAGAGGTGGTAATGGTGTTGCTCTTAGCTCGGTGGAGGAAACCTGGGTGTTTCCGTTATATGTTCTAAAGTAACTATCAAGGATGCGGCAGTTAAGAATTGCAGCAACACCGTATGTTTCAGCCTCTGTTAAATCGCCCTTCGGTTTGTAGATATAATTGACGTGGTTTTCAAAGCCGATACTTTCGTGCTGTGTAAAGTTCTTTGAGAGGAACGGTGCGGCCACGAGCCGCCGTTCCTCTTCTTTTGCACTAAATCGCCTTAATAATACATAGTTTTTATTTGATAGCATTAAATAAGCAGATTTGTCATTGCAAATAATGAATTGTGCTTTACGGGTTGGTACCGGATGTATCACTTGCATAGCTTTAACGTTCTGCATCCATAAAAGCGGTGCTGTTCCCTGATCATCGTCTGTAATAAATTCTGTTGCACGAAAAGGAACAACCGGACCGGTTGAAATTTCCATTCCGTATGCATGAAGATTACCGTCCCATGAATTGACTAAATTTATAATTTCGTCGTCGGCATCACAAGTCGGAATGAACATATATTTATTCTCTGTGTTCATGTTGATGACTTCATTTAAAGGTACTGTTCTTTTATCGGCTGTTGTTAAGCCTCTAATTCCTGCGGATGTTGAAATAGTTACTGTCTGTGATGCCGAGTGCTTTTCACGTTTTGCCTTGATAATGAGGTGTTCCTGCAATATTTCATCACGGTTAAATGTATCTTTTCGGCTTCCAAAAAGGTGAATGTGTTCCGGTAACATAATTTCAAAAAATCTTTGACGGAATAACCGGAAGTAGGGACCGGCAGCAAAACTCCTTGGAACGATATAAATAAGTTCAGCCTCTGGCTTTAACATATAAGCCGAAATTGACATGAAAATGCTGTAAATGTTGGGTTGACCGTGGACAACAAAAGCCGCAGCCTGTGCTCTGGCATCTGCTTTATTTAGTTTGAAGTATGGCGGGTTACTTATTATCAGGTCAAATTGTTCTGGCTGGACTTTATCAAATGTTAATTGGCTTCCCAGATAATGTGCATTTTCAAGTACAAAATCTGCTGTTTTGATATCATATTCAAGCGTGATATTTTTATCACTGAGCCATTTTTGAGCATATTTAAGTGATAAAATAAGCTGTGGTTGTAATCCTTCATCATGCTCGTAACAAACAAGCTCAATCCTTCGGCACTGTTGCGGATTATTTGCAATGCTTTGAATAGCTGCACAACATAAAACGCCGGAGCCTGTGCCTGGGTCCAGGATGCGGATTGTTTCTAAACCTGACGGCGGGTGATATAACCCGCCCATGTACTCTGCTACTGGTTCAGGTGTTAGATATTGACCATAGTCTTTTTTATGACTTTCTGACTGTTTTAAAGCATATAAACTGCCGATACGGTCGGCATAAACAGCAGGTGTTTCGTTTTTGATCGGTTTCATATTTTGCCTTTAATTACTGTTGTATTACCTGCCATTTTTGTTCTGCTGTGTTAAATTTAAGCTCGTAAAGTCCCTTGTCTGTTGTTACTGAAAAATGAATTATTCTTGCAGCTCCCTCTTCCGAGTCCCATATGTAACAAATTTCTTTTACTGTGAATTTTTCACCGGCAAGATCAAACCAGATTGGTCTAATCTTGCCATCGTTTTCATAGATTGTTGCTACTCTGATTATCATTCTAGAGTTTCTCTTTTTTCTCTAACTATTCGTATTGCCTCGGCACAAGATACGCCGCCGATGATCAGATTTCCTGGATTAAAATCATCGTGTTTTTTAGCTACTCGTAATAAATTTTCAACTTGTTTATCATTGTTGAAATACTCAAGTATATCGAGTTTATCTTGTTCAGTTAGTACATATTTTTTGATTTGATAATCGTTTTCTAGCTTGCTTTTGGAGTCTGCTGATAATGTATATCCTGTTGTTTCGCCCTTCTCATTTTTTATTACATCAAAACCTCTGGCTATCCATTTCTTTTGTGTCTGTGTCTGTTTTACAGGTTTTTCTACTTTATTTAATTCTCGCTCTTTATACTGCTCAAAAGTAATCTTCGGGAAATATCCGCCGGAACTATTTACATACGTTGCAAGTAATGAATATTCGCGTTTTCCTTTTACGTTCTCGTGCCTCATGACGTATGGTTTTAAACCGTTTATCCAAAGCATACCTAATTTTTGTAAATCCTCTTCAAGAGTCGTGTTAAATCCGACTATTGAATAAACTTGCACTTGTTTACGAATTCTAAAAACAAGTGGAAGTTTATTTACGAATTCTTCCTCTTCATCGTGGTTATCAAAAGCAATTCGCAGACGAGGCGTCAGTCGCACTCCTTGCAACGCCTCAACCGTTTCTTCTGTAATTTGTCTCCAGTCCAGACCTTGGCAAAAATCTAAACGGAGCCGGTGCTGCTTGGCTTGCTCACAAATCAACCGAAAGTGATCTGGTGCTTGTAAAATGTTGTTGTCCATTATCTTTATATCTGAACCTTTAACACCGTTCCAGATGCTGTAAATATCGCCTGTAACGTGCAGCCGTCCCTCTTTTAATGGTACGATACAAAACGGGCATGTATGTTGTGTTCGGTTGCATCCTCTGGTCGTAAAACCATAATTTAACTTTGGTCGCATTGCCTCAATTTCTGCTGGCAGTCGGCTGTAAATATCCCATCCTGTCCCGCCGATCATAACGCCAGACAAGCCCTCGTATTTTTCGGCTTTGGGTCTTGTTTCGCTAAAAATCAGGCTGATATAAGTTTTTTCTGCTTTTCCGATTTTAGATATATCGTTAATAACAGTCCAGCCCTGCAACGTGTAGAACTTCGCTACTTGTTGCAGGGCGTAATTGTCAAAAACATCTTTGATATCTAAAGCAATTATATTTACGGTGTTTCTCATTTACTCTGTTTCTCGATTGCTTCAGCTATCACTGTTTCCTGTTTTGTTGGTGACATTTTAGCGGTACTGTCAGCAAGGCTTTTCTGTTCTGCCGCTGTTAAATGTGCTGACTTGATAGCCTCTCCGAGTGTTGTATTAAATGTTGGTTCGGCTGGTGCTGCTGTCTCTTTTGTTTTTTTAGCTTTTGATGTTTTAGTAGTTTTTGATTTTTTAGTTGTAGTTTTTGCTTTCGCTTTTTTGTCTGCTTTCTCTTTTGCTTTGTCTGCAATTTTCTTTGCTTTTGCATCGGCTTTTTCTTTTATCTTAGCTTCTTTTATAGCCTGTTTTTCGGCTTTATCGGCTTTCGGTGTTTTTGGCGGTGGCGGTGTTTTGTAAATCTTGGCAGCTTGTTTAAGCTGTGTTGCAAGCTCTGTAAAATATTCCGCAGCCGCTTTGATTTTCTCGATGTTTTCTTTTTCATCTCCACCTAATACAATACAACCATCGACGCCTGTTTCTGTCCGTCCGATGAATTCGTCAGCAAGGTCAATTATTAAAGTATTTTCTTCAATTTCGACGGCTCCGCAAGTAAAGCGGCGGTTGCTTTCAGGTCGCTCAATTGTCGGCTTTCTTGTAGCATCTGCGAGTGCCGCTTCCTGTTGTTCTGCTGGAAGCTCTGAGATTTTATGTGCAATATCTATACTGATATCTTTGTCAGCTGCTGCAACTACAGCCGGAATTGCATCTCTTAAAATTGCTTTTACTTTTGTTATTGTATCACGGCTTTTATCCGCTAATTTTGCTAGCTGTTCAATTACACGTCCTTTTGATTGTTCTGAATTCTGTTCTTTCTCTTCCTTTGTCATTTTCTTTCTGGCTTTGGCTGCAGCTGTAAGTTCTGGCTCAAGCTGTAAAACCATTATAACTCGTTCCATAGTAGAGAGGTTTCGTTTTCCTAATTGGTTATTTAACATGAAAACTTTTGCATCTGTTAGGTCGTTGATAATACGAAATTCTGCCGGAACAACAGGAAATTTACTTGGTTTTGAAGATGCAATTCCAAATCTGTTATGACCATCCAGAATTATAATTTTGCCGTTATATTCGGCTAAAACGAGAGGTTCTCTAATTCCATTTTCCAAAATATCAGTTTTTAATTTCTCTGTAGCAACTTCATCAAGTTTAGGTAAGAATTTTTCAAGTTCTGGCTCTGGTTTGATGTCTTTGATATTTACCTGTTTAATTTCTACTGTTTTCATGTTGTTTCTCCTTTTTGGTTGTTTAGTTATTTAGTCGTTAATGTTTTTAACTACGTTGATTGCATCGTTGATTTGGTCACGAACAGAAGCAATATCTTTTAGAATTTCTATTCCTTCTTCTGTTGAAGAATTGATGCGTCTGCTGATATTTATTAAATTAATTGCTATGTGCGACAAAATAAAAATTAGTGTTTTTCTCATCTCATATACTCCGAAAAAATGCCAGCTATTTTAAATATTAATCTTCAAATTCGTTTAGAATTGTTATGCAAGGTGTCATGTCATCTGCTGGTCCACAGATCGCTTTAAATGTGTAAGTTGTCTGTTGACCGGCTCCAACTATAATTACTTGAAATAAATGTTCACTCTCGTTAAACCGTTTCGTTATTCCGTGAATTGACATATACAAAACATCAAAAATAATTCCTGCGTGTGATCCACAGGTTTTCGGGTTGTTAGCGGCACTGTCAATAATGTTCCAGACCTCTCTGGACATCGCAACAGGAAATTTAAACAGCCTTGCCTCATTCGGATGATTTGCGGTAATATCTATTAAATAGCCGTCTTCAATCGCTTGTGATCTCGTGTAAGTGCTAATAATATCGTCTTCTGTAAAAATATTATTGTTGAGCATGGTGATCTCCTTTTTAATTGTTTTCTGGTTGACGGTTTAGGATATAGTCAGCTGCTTTCTGTCCTGCTGATGCTGCTTGAATAACCAGACCTTTGTTGTCTTTTGATTTAAGGGCTGAAATCCAGCCTTTAATGTAGGCAGCTGAATTATCAATTGTGGTGTTTATTATTCCGGCTTCTGCTGATAAAAAAGACGCTCCCATTTCTGCGATCAATTCTTCTTTTGAATATTCTGAGCTTCCAAAATGTGCGGTTTTAACGACTGATGCACGATTTAAACGGTTTTGATGTCCGGTTGAATGTGTCAATTCATGAAACAAAGTGCTGTAATATTCTTCGTCTGAATGAAATAATTTTGTCTCTGGCATG
>JBGSQR010000273.1:0-3636 GCA_041737975.1 Geobacterales bacterium
TTCTCACTTGTTGGTTGGTTTTGCTTTACTGGCTGTCATCTGCGGTCATATCTGGCCGTTTCAGCTTTCTTTTCGTGGAGGCAAGGGCTTTGCTACATTTGCCGGAGGGATGCTGCTATTCGAACCATTTGTTTTGCTGTATGGCTTATTGCTAAGTGTAGTTATTATTTTGTTTTTACGACGAAGCACCATATCCGGTTTGCTTGCGTTAGCCTGTTCGCCTCTATTCATGGTTATTAATCACGCTCGTTATGGTTTGAAATGGAATAACTCTGAGTTTGCAGTTTACTGTCTAATTGTTATTGTTGTTTTATTTGGGCATCGTGACAATATTCGAAAATATTTTTTATCATGACTTTTTCAACCGATATAACGGAGTAATACTTTTGCCGAAAGAACTCACCCATTGGATTATTGCAGAACGTGCCTGCAAAGAATTAAGTTCTGATAGTCGCCTGTATGGAGTTATTGCCCAAAATAAAAAGGAATATCTTGCCGGTGCAGTTCTGCCGGACACTCTGCTGCATCTGTTTTGCGGACAAGATGCAAAGTTGGCATTATCTGCGGCAGGCAGATTTCATAATACTGATGGTAATAGTTATGACCCATTGATACGTGCTGAGTCAAAATATGGTCAGCTTCTTTCTGATCCAATGTTATCATGTCTGTTAGGAGTAATTTCCCATATGCAGGCAGATATGGTGTTTCATCCTTACATTTTTGCGTTGACCGGAACTGATGATATTGGTCGACACTATCAGCTTGAAACTAATATCGATATGTATCTGACTTCCAAATGTCTGCAGCCACCAGTAAATAGACTTTACGATTTGGTAACAGCAGAAACAGAGCAGACAATTGTTTCAACAGCCGAAATATTGTTTTCGACTGCATCCGAATTGCCGATAGCGGCTATTTCAAAAGCCCTCAAGCTGCATTGCCGTTTTCAATCCATGTATAGCAAAACCTTTTGGAAACTGGTGGTTAATCTTCTGGGAGCATTTCTTGGGAATCCTTACAATCAGCATCGTCATCTCTTTTATCCGATTGAACTTTTTGGAAAGCAGGACTTCAATCATATGGCAGAAGCTGTTGAATGGGAGCATCCTGTTACAGGAGAGGCCAGAAAGTCTAAAATAGATGACCTGGTTGAAGATGCCGTAAAACGTACGGTTGAAATGTTCAGGCAGATAGAAGTGGAAAAAACACTGGTTGCAGCTCTGGTTGATCCGCCAGGCTGCAACCTGCTTACCGGAATGTATGCTGTAAACAGTAGCAAAATGTTCAAGATAAAGTAGCATTAACCTGAAAAATATTACTGAACAATAGCGTTAAGTTCTACACGACTGGCGGTAACACCATCTTTTTCCGGTTTTTTGTTGATGTCGTCAATTTTCTGGAAGACCCGCTTGGAGTCAACATTCCCCATGTTTACCAGATAGTTCATTACAGCACTGTTTCTTTCCTGTGCAAGCGACCTTAGTTCGTTGTTACCCACCACCGTATTGGTAATGATAAGTTTCTTCATCTCACCATCAGGCAGATCCTTGACCAGGCCGATCATGTTTCTGGGTTTGGGAAATTTTTCCTTTTTGTATACCGCTTTGAGATAAGCAGAATATTCTTCCGGCAATACCTTGACTGTTTCGGCATTGATCCCTGAATTTTGTTGTCCTTTAGCCAGGGTAAGGTATTTTTCGTTCCTTATTTTGCGATCAAGTATTTCCGATTTGTAGCTTTCCGTATCTCGCTCCTGGTCAACATATGCTTTTAACTCAATTTTAAGAGCAGGGCGGTCGGCTAGGGCTTTGGCGAGCGTTTTCAGTTTCTGCTCTTCCTGTGGCCTCAAAGTGCTGCTGCCATTGTTAAAAGGAATGGTACTAAGGTCTTCGCCGCCACCGAACATTGACGAGAGAAGCGAGAAAGGTGATGAAACGGCTTTAACCATCAGGTTGCTCAAAACCTTGAAGACTAGGCGCCAGATGCTGAATTTAGGATCGTCTGTGCGCCCGGTAACGGGCACATCCAGATGGATTTCTCCATTTCGATCCTTAAGGAGTGCCAAACCAAGTTTTACCGGCAGGTTTGTTGCTTTATCGCTTTCAACCTTGTTTCCAAAGGTAAACTGATCTACAAAAATCTTGTTTTCTGAGTTTAGTTCTTTCTTTTCAATATGGTATTTCAAGTCCAGATTCAGTTTTCCTTTTTCAACGGTGTACCCCAGGAATGTTCCTGTATAGGGTGTTACCGGTGATAACTCAATGTCCTTGAATGAAATTGTAAGATCGATAAAAAGATCCTCGCGCAATGGATTAATCTTGCCGGAGATGGATAATGGTGAATGGTTTTCCAGATTGCCACGTAAATCCACATCAGCCATCTGAGCGTCTTCAGATGACAAACCGCTGACCCGTCCGCCCAGGTTGAAAAAAGTAGTAGTGAATTGTTCAGGTAGGTGTTTATCTGTAAAGTTGAGTGTGCCCCCCTGAATTGTTACCGCACCTATTTTGATTGATTTCTGATTTTGCTTGTTTTTCTGAACAAAAGGAGCAGCAATTTCAGAACTGGAAACCTGTGGTTGTATGGTTGCTGCCTGATTAGTCTCTTTCTGTTCTGTTTCCTCTTTGCTGACCAGATTCTGCAGGTTAAGCGCACCGTTTTTCTGGACAACTATTTTTGAATAGAAGTTGTTTAGGGCAATCTGGCTGATGTTGAGACTGAATGGTTCCAGGCTGCCATCAAAGTTGTCAAGCTGCAGGCTTTCCCACTTGAGCAGATCTTCCTCTGAAATGGTATCAATACTGTGAAACGACCTGATTCCACTGCTGCCACTGTAGGTGCCGAGTGGTTTGCCGTCTTTCAGTGCAATATCCAGCTTCAGTTTTGTATCAAAGCTGCCGCTGATAACTTCCACATTCAGATTATCGGGAAAGTAATCTTCAAAATCACTGATCTGAAGTTGACTGACATTGATTTCACCTTTGTAGCGAAATGGGTTTGGCGTGATCATGCCTTTTGCTTTCAACGACGCATTTTTGCCGAACGTTGAGGTAAAACGCATTTGAGCAGGAGTAAATTTTGGGCCATTAAAGTTGGCAATGCTGAAGCTGGTGTTTTTTAGTGTAAAGGTCGGTAACCCTTCTTTTGTTTTGTCAGTAAATGCCATATTGAATCTATCAAGATGAAACTGTTTAAGACTGTATTTAAGAGATGGGGATTCCTTCTCAGTACTCTTTTTTGTGGATGTGCTGACGACAGGTGTTACAGTTGTTGAGGTTTGTGTATTATTTTGCACCAGCAAGGCCAGAGGCGATAAGGATCCATTCTGTTCTCGGGAGAATATGACATTTCCTTTGGATAGCAGAATCGCGCCAATTGTAAGACTATTTTCTTTTTGGCTGAATGTTGTTTCATTAACGCTTAATATGGCCAGGTCAAAACCGTCGGTTTTATTGAATCGCGTAGACAGGTTTTTAATTGCCAGCTTTCCTTTATCCGTATTCAGTCCGTCCTCTTTTGAATAAGTAATATCACTGGAGAGTTCTATTACCCCATTGACAGGTGAAGTCAGGTATTTGCTCAAATATGGCCAACCTTTTTGAATTTTCAGGTCACTCAAATCCAAATTTAACCTGG
>JBGSQR010000329.1:0-6662 GCA_041737975.1 Geobacterales bacterium
GATGCGGCAGTAGCATGTCCTCCGCCATTAAAACTGCGCAGGATCTCACCGGCATTTACTTCGGTTATACGGCTTCGGCCGACGATATAAACATGCTTGTCCATGGCAGCAACCAGAAACAGGGCATCCAGATTTTCCATGTCCCGGATTATGTGGGCCAGGGCAGCCAGGTCAGCCACATAGGTTTCGCATGAGGCATGGGCGATGGAGATGTTGACACCGTTGATGTTGGTTGTTTTAAGGTTTTTCAGCATGGTGTTCATCAGGTCGACCTGCTGGGCGGTCAGTTCTTGAGTCAGGAAGTCGGCCACAATGTTAAGTCTGGCTCCCTGATCCAGCAGCCAGGCTGCGGCCAGGAAGTCATCCCGTGTGGTTGGTTGAAACAGCAGTCGCCCTGTGTCCTCGTAAATTCCGAGCATCATCAGTGTTGCCTGTTCGGCGCTCAGACTGATCCCTTTTTCCATCAGTATGCAGGCCAGCATTGATGAAACCGAGCCGCACGGCCGGATGATGCCGTCTGTTGAGGCTATACTGTCAGCAGTTACGGGGTGGTGGTCGTAAATGTGGATTTCGACTCCGGGTCGGGTGAGAACTTCGCTGAAACGGCCGATGCGCCCCGCATGTTGACAGTCAACAATGATCAGGCGGGTGATTTCGTCCAGGTTGATCTGTTTGGCACGGGTCAGGAGGGGCAAATAATCCGGATGATGAGAGATAAGTTCTCTGACACCTTTTTCCTGTGATCCGGGAAATGCTAATAAAGCGTCAGGATATAGCCTGGAAGCGGCAACCATGGCTCCCAGGCAGTCAAAGTCAGCGTTGATGTGGGTTGTGATAACATCCATTTATGCTCGATTCAGTCCAGTCGGTAAACTAAATTTTTTATTAAGAGTTATTTTAAATCATTAGTGCCGTTAAAAATATAGGATACATCGAGAGGCTGATCAGGGGTAAACCCGTACTACTGATTCTGCCACGCAAGCTGGTTTTTCTTTGCCTTCAATTTCAACAGTGATCAGGTAGGTTATCTGAACAGCTTCACCTGTTTTCAGCGATTCAATAACCACCATACGGGCTCGAATGCGGGAGCCAGTCCGTACCGGTTCCGGGAAGCGGACCTTGTTCAGGCCATAATTAATTCTCAGGCGCATGCCCGGATAGTTTTTTTCAAAAAAACCGGGGGCATTGCTTTCAGTCAAATAGGGCAACAGCGATATGGTCAAATAGCCGTGGGCAATAGTGGAGCCATAGGGAGATTCTTTGGCTGCCCGTTCCGGATCACAGTGAATCCACTGTAGATCACCGGTGGCTGCGGCAAAGGAATTGATACGTTCCTGGGATATTTCAAGCCAGGGACCGCAATGAGTTTCCAAGCCAGCCAAAGGCTGGTATAATGCAATCAGATTATCAACTGCTTTCATGCTAACTCCTTTAAAAAACATTCAAGAAAAACATTGCCAAGCCCTTCATTGCTATGGTATCGCAGATTTTGTGTTTGACCACAAGGGGGAATAAAAAATGCTGCATAATGATCTTAAGTCGCTTGGTAGCGGCACAACAACTTATCGCTATGATCTGCCTGATGAAGCGTTACTGGAGTCCTTTCCAAGCCCTTTCGCCAAGTCTGAGTTGAACCCGGCCGGGGCGGTCGGGACTTTGCATATTGAATGCCCTGAGTTTACAAGCCTCTGCCCGCTTACCGGGCAGCCTGATTTTGCCAAGATCGTGATTGATTATCAACCTGACCAACTTTGCGTTGAAAGTAAAAGTCTCAAGCTTTATCTGGGGTCATTCCGCATGCATGGCGAGTTTCATGAATCGTGTGTCAACCGTATCTGCAATGACCTGGTCAAGCTAATGGATCCGGTCTGGTTGACAGTGCGGGGCGAGTTTACTCCCCGGGGTGGAATACCTTTCTGGCCTACGGCTGAATATCGAAAGAACAGATAGCTTACTGCCCATAAAGGAATATGTTGCAGGATTTTTTTGGGAGAGCCGGGATACAATGACAGCATATTTATCTGTTCTAAAATGGAGACGGTGCTTTTTACCGACAGCTTTGCTGTTGGCACTGTTGTTCATGTTTTCTGTGAGCAATGTCTGTGCCCAGTCTCCAGCCGCAAAAAAAATACTGGTCTTTAATTCATATCATCAGGCCTACAAGTGGTCTGATGATGTTATGAGCGGTATCGTTTCCGTACTTGGGGCCGGTGCCAGCAGCGGCAACCTGCAGATTGAATATATGGATGCCCAGCGTATAGCAGATTCCGGTTACCTTAAGAAGCTTTCCGAAATATATTCCTACAAATTCCGCGACAAAAAATTTGATGTAATTATCGCCTCCGATGATCCGGCTTTTACATTCCTGCTGAAGCACCGTCACAAGCTGTTCCCTGATACTCCGATAGTATTTTGCGGAGTCAACTACTTCGTTGAATCAATGCTGAATGGACACAAGAATATTACCGGTGTGGTAGAGGCGCAGGATATCAAGGCAACGATAGAGCTGGCTCTCAAACTGCATCCGCGTACACGGGAAATTTATGTCGTAAATGACAATACAATTACCGGTCAGGCAATTGCTAAAGACCTGAATAAGGTTGCACCGCTCTTTAAAAATAAAGTTGCTTTTGTGCCATTATCCGGTCTTTCCATGGAACAAATTCAAAAGAAAGTTGCCCTGTTGCCGACTGACAGTCTGATACTTTATCTGATTTTTTTTGAGGATAGCACCGGCAACAAATTTGCTTACAATGAGGGCATCTCGCAGATTGCCACTCATAGTCGTGTGCCGATTTACGGGGTCTGGGATTTCTCACTCGGTTACGGCATTGTGGGCGGTATGCTTACCAGCGGATTTTATCAGGGAGAAACTGCTGCCAAACAAGCTTTACGGATTACAGGAGGCGAAACGGTTTCGACTATTCCGGTTGTTAAACAGGGGTCCAATCGTTACATGTTTGACAGTACACTGTTAAAACAGTTCAAAATCAAATTCAGCGATCTTCCTGCAGACAGCATCATCATTAACGAGTCGGACGCCGGAAGGAAACAGGTTCTGGTACTTAATTCTTATCATCATGGCATGTCCTGGGCCGATGGGGTTAATTCCGGTATCTCCTCCGTTCTGGGTAGAAATGACAAGATCGATCTGCATTTCGAGTTTATGGATACCAAACGGAATGCCGGTCCTGAGTATATTCAGAAATTAACTCAACTTTACCGTTACAAGTTCCGTGGCAAAAAGTTTGATCTGGTAATAGTTTCTGATGATGATGCCTATAATTTGTCTCGAAAAAATCACTCTGATCTATTCCCGAATGTTCCGATAGTTTTTTGCGGAGTGAACTTCTTTCAGCCGGAAGACTTGAAAAACGACAACTTAATAACCGGTGTGGTTGAGGCTGTTGATATCAGAAAGAACCTTGAAATTGCTCTGAAACTGCACCCGGGGATTCAAAAGATTGTTGTCATAAATGATCTTACCGTTACCGGAAGAGCCAACAGGAAGCTTATTGATGGAGTGTTGAAGGACTTCCATAGTGTTGAGTTCGAATTTCTGGATGATATTAATATGTCGGAACTGGAAGAGCGTGTCAGTCACTTGCCATCAGACAATCTGATCTTACTGCTCAGCTTTAATCGCGACAAGTCCAACAATGTCTTTTCATATGAAGAAAGCATACGCAGGGTAGCTGCCAAAGCCAGGGTTCCAATCTACGGGGTTTGGGATTTTTATCTTGGCAGTGGAATTGTGGGTGGCATGTTGACTAATGGTTTTTCCCAGGGGGAAATGGCGGCAAAGTTGGGCTTGCGGGTTCTGGATGGTGAAAAACCGGATAAAATACCGGTGGTCCAGACCAGTCCTAATCGTTACATGTTTGATTATCATTACCTGAATCAGTTTGGAGTTGAGACGAACAAGTTGCCGGGTCAGAGTGAAATAATCAACCGCCCAAACATTTTTTTAGAAAAATATGGCAAGACCGCTGCAATTTTACTTTCAGTTATTGCTGTTATAGCTTGTTATATTCTATACAGGCGTAAAAAATCCCGTGACCTTCTCACGCTTATGGAAGCTACCGATCCTTTGACCGGTGTTCTAAACAGGAGAGCAGGGTTGGCATATTTGAAGCAATTAATCAAGTCGGCAAATGTTATGAATACAAATGTTGTTGTTTGTTTTGTTGATCTTGACTCTCTCAAATTTGTGAACGATACCTATGGTCATCTGGAAGGTGATCGTTATCTGCGGGAAGCGAGTCAGATACTGCAACAGAAAACGCGTAAAGGTGATCTGCTCTGTAGGTATGGTGGTGATGAGTTTTTAATGGCGATCAGCAATTGCACACTTGGCCAGGCTGAAAGGCTCTGGGGAAAGGTTGAAGAAAGTGCCACTGCTTTTAATCTTGGCGGAGAAGCACAATTTACGATCAGTATGAGCAGAGGCTTTGTCGAATATAATCCGGCATTACAGTTTTCGATTCTGGAACTGGTTGAAATGGCAGATGCTGAGATGTATAAATTTAAACAGAAGCGCAAGGCAGAAAATTCCATACCGAAATAAAAGAAGGAGCAGAACAGATGTATTCAACTTCGGATTTTAAAAAAGGGCTTGTCATTCAGCTTGATGGTGCTCCATGTCTGATTCTTGATGTAACAACTCAATCGCCTACGGCACGCGGTGCCAATACCATGGTCAAAACACGTTATCGAAATCTGATTACTGGTCAGGTTCTGGATAAAACCTTCCGTTCCGGTGATAAGGTTAACGAAGCTGACTTTGGTCGCAACAAGGGACAATTTTTGTATGCCGATGGTGGGCGCGGGGTTTTCATGGATCTGGAAACCTATGAGCAATTTGAGATGGATGAGGATAACTTCAAGGAAATATCACCTTTTTTGCTGGATGGAACCGAAGTTGTGTTGGGATTGTTTGAGGGGCGGATGGTTACGGTTGAGCTGCCAATGACTGTTGAACTGACTGTTGTTGAGACAGCACCGGTAATAAAAAATGCCACCGCAACTGCTGAAACTAAAGATGCTATTCTGGAGACAGGATTGAAGATAAAGGTTCCTCCTTATCTGGAGTCCGGTCAGAAGGTCAAGGTTGATACCCGCGAAAGCCGTTTTATCTCAAGAGCCTGACTTACTCCCTACAGAAGGACTGCGGAATACTGTTTTAAGGACATCTTCAATTTCGGCAATATTGTAAGGTTTTGAAAGTGTAGCTGCAAAACCGTAATCATTGCAATGCGCCATTATCGGGTCATTGGCATAGCCGCTGGATACGATAGCACAGACGTTCGGATCAATTTTTTGAAGTAACGTGATAGCTTCTTTGCCACCGATACCGCCCGGTATTGTGATGTCCATGATTACGACATCATACGGGCGGTTGTTTTTGAATGATTTTTCATACAGTTGACTTGCCTCGTTTCCTTCGCTACAACTCTCGACCTCATAGCCGAAGTGTTCAAGTATGTTGGTTAGTACCTCGCAGACAATTTTTTCGTCATCCATGATCAGGATTGATCCGTTGCCCTGATGGGAATCTTCTGTTTCGGAACGCACTGTGTCCAGTTCGCAGTTTGTTCTTGCAGGGAGCAGAATGTTGAATGTTGTTCCTGCCCCTTCTTTTGATGTGGCAGTAATTTCCCCAAAATGGTTGTGGATGATCGAGTAGACAGTGGCTAGTCCAAGTCCGCTCCCCTGTTTTTTTGTTGTGAAATAAGGATCAAAAATACGGTCCAGATGCTCTGTTGAAATACCATGACCCTGGTCCGAGATGGATATTTTAATGGCTGCCTTGTCTGGATTGGAATGATCCCCGGAAGATGGATTTATGGCGTTAGCGGCAGAAATTTTTATTTGCCCGCCGTTCGGCATGGATTGATCGGCATTTATAATCAGGTTGTTGAATACCTGTGTCATTTGGCCCGCATCAACTTCAGCCAGATACAGATTCGGGTCAATATCCAGTTGGTAGCTGACATTGGAACCACGTAAGACGAAACTGGCTGATTCTGCTATAATTTTGCCGATGGAGGCAAGTTTGCGTATCGGTGTTCCACCTTTGGAAAAGGTTAGCAACTGCTGGGTCAGGCCCTTGGCACGGTTAGAAGCTGTTTCGGCATTCTCAAGTATTTCATATACCCGATCATCTGGCATAGTAAGTCTTCTTGCCAGAGAAATATTGCCCAGAATAGCTGTCAGGAAGTTGTTGAAGTCATGGGCGATGCCACCTGCCAGGACACCAATTGATTCAAGTTTGCGAGCCTTGAAAAGCTCTTCCTCAATGTGCTTTTTCTCGGATACATCACGAAAAACAAGCACTACGCCTATTATCTTGTTGGCCTCATTGAGGATCGGGGCGGCTGAATCGGCAATAGCCCGTTCGGTCCCATCTCTGGATATTAGTACTGTATGGTTTGAAAGTTCCACTACCCTGCCGGTATGTAGTGATTCCATTACCGGGTTTGTCAGCTCTTTTCGACTGGTTTCGTCGATAATTCTGAACACATCTTCAAGCTTTGCTCCGCCAGCTTCTTCCTGGCTCCATCCGGTTAGTTCTTCATCCACCTGGTTGATCAGGACTACTCTGCCCTCTGTGTCTGTCGTAATGACACCGTCACCGATGGATCTTAATATTACAGCTAGCT
>JBGSQR010000371.1:0-3868 GCA_041737975.1 Geobacterales bacterium
TTCACGGCTTTTCTGTACAAATTCACGGTTTTTTTCTGATAGAGGAAATACCTGGCGCAGGTCACCAGGGGCGATTATCGGTGTTATTCCTGATATTTTTAGGTTATTGGTTTTGATCATGATATTATTTCCAATCTTAAATATATTTTACTGATTCTTTTATGTAGTGTTTTTTGACCAGTTTGTCAAAGGGGATTATTTTATGCGCAGGGCTGTTTTTCTTGATCGGGACGGTACAATTAACCAGGAAAAGGAATATCTGTACCGTATTGAAGACTTCGAATTTGTGACCGGTGCCGAGGAGGCGATCCGGCTTTTAAACCAGGCCGGTTATTTTGTGGTGGTGGTTACCAATCAGTCCGGTGTGGCGCGAGGCTATTATACGGAAGAGGATGTGGAAATACTGCACAGGGAAATCTCGGCAAGGCTGACAGCAAAAGGTGCGCATGTGGATGCCTGGTATTTCTGTCCCCATCATCCTGCTGGTAAAGGCAGCTATGCATTGCCCTGTCGTTGTCGTAAACCACTGCCCGGCATGTTGTTGTCAGCTGCTGATCGTTACGGAATAAATCTGGAAGAATCTGTCATGATTGGTGATAAGCGGATTGATGTTGAAGCGGCTATTGCTGCAGGCTGTCGGCCAATCCTTGTCAGAAGTGGCTACGGCAGTGTTGAACAGGTTGAAATTCCGCAAAATATTGAAGTTAGTGATGATCTGTTGAGTGCGGTGCGTTCACTGATTATTGGGAATGAAGGGGTTTGACACATTTTGAATTAGTGTGTAAAGTCAGTAATTTAAATTTATTTCTAAGGATAAAATATGACCAGCAGACTCTCAAAAGGAATTATTCTGGCCGGTGGAGCAGGTAGCCGCCTTTTTCCGCTTACTTTAGTTGCCAGTAAACAGCTCCAGCCGGTTTACGACAAACCGATGATCTACTATCCTCTGGCAACTTTGATGACCGCCGGAATTCGCGAGATTCTCCTGATTTCGACTCCTCATGATATCCCACGTTTTGAGGCATTGCTGGGGGATGGTTCGCGTTGGGGTATATCAATAACGTATGCAGTTCAACCGGAGCCGAAAGGGATTGCTCAAGCATTTCTTGTTGGTGAAAAGTTTATCGATAACAAGTCAGTTGCCTTGATACTGGGTGATAATATCTTTTACGGCAAGATGAACCTTGACCGGATTATTTCCGAATTTCAGGGAGGTGCGCGAATTTTCGGTTATCAGGTACATGATCCGGAACGTTATGGGGTTGTTGAATTTGATTGCGATGGAAAAGTTCTGTCAATTGAGGAAAAGCCTAAAAATCCAAAGTCACATTATGCTGTCCCTGGACTTTATCTCTACGATGAGAATATTGTTGCAACCGCCAAGTCCATTACGCCATCACCTCGGGGCGAACTTGAAATTACCGATGTAAATCTGGACTATCTGCGTCGGGGAGAATTGATGGTTGAGCGTCTTGGTCGCGGTATTGCCTGGCTTGATACCGGTACTCATAAGAGCTTACTGGAGGCCAGTAATTTTATTGAGACAATCGAGTCGCGTCAGGGGCTGAAAATAGCCTGCCTGGAGGAAATTGCACTTCGTCGAGGTTTTATTGATTGTGACCAGATGCAGGAGGTGATCGAGTTGACTCCCAATTCGTCATACAGGGATTACCTGCAGCAGGTTTTAAATGAGACCAAAACATACAAAAGCATCTGTTTGTAAAACAAGCAAATTGAATAGCTGATTTTACCTTGCTATTCTTCAGGAAGTTAATATGGATTATTTTAAAAAATATGTTCTGGTTATTGTGGCTGCAGTCGGAATTTTTCTGTCTCTGATTTTCTATCTAGTAAATATACCCAAAAGTCGTGAAGCTAATTTTATTGAACGTACTGCCCTGTCAGTTCTAACACCGGCCATGATGCCGGTTCAGAAGACAAGTCTGTATTTCAGGGGCGCCTGGGATGAGTACATCAATCTTGTTAATGTACGGCGAGAAAATACAAAGCTGCAGGATAAAATCAAGGAATTGAATAATGAAATTCTTGCCGGCAAAGAGACTCAGCAGGCAAATGTTCGTTTGGCAAAGTTGCTGGAAATGAAAGGCAGTATTAAGGCAACTACATTGACCGCTACAGTCATCGGTGAGGATGTGTCCTCATGGTTTAGTACCATTATCATAGATCGCGGCAGTTCCAGTGGTTTGAAGGAAGGGATGGCGGTCGTTGCAGCAGAAGGTGTTGTCGGTCAGATAGTCAAAGTTTCTTCATCAAGTTCACGTGTTTTGCTGCTGACAGACCATGCCAGCGGTATTGCCGCAACCATACAACGTTCACGGGCACGTGGCGTTGTAAAAGGCAAAGGTGAAGGGCTCTGTTCGCTGGAGTTTACAACCCGTGAAGAGGATGTGAAAGTCGGTGATATTGTTATCACTTCAGGCATTGGCGGAATCTTTATGAAGGGGCTGCCGATCGGTGAAGTTACGATGGTCAGGCGAGGTGAATATGGTATTTTTCAGACTGTAACCATACGTCCTGCTGTTAACAGTTCGCATCTGGAAGAAGTGCTGGTTGTCTTGCGGGGCGGTTATGAGTAGAAGCAGTTTTTTGATATTCGTTGCTGCCGTATTTGTTTCAATTCTGATGCAGACAACTTTTCTGACGGTGTTTCTGACCTCTCCGTTTAAACCGGATCTGCTGCTGGTTATTCTTGTCTTTATCGCTTTACGGAGTTCATACGAGGTCGGTACCCCGGCAGCCTGGATGCTTGGGTTGCTGAAGGATGTTTTCGGCGGGCTTTACCTGGGGTTGAACGGTTTTACCTTTCTTATTATTTTTCTAATCATCAAAGGAATGGCAGATCGGCTGTATGCCGAGAGCTGCTTTCTTTTCGTCTTTGCGGTTATGGGTGCCACACTGGCCTGTGTCAGCGGTAACCTGCTATTGCTTGTCTTTACGAATACTCCCGGCATTGCCTACTCCATTGGAAATAATCTGATACCGCACCTTTTGGCCAACGCATTTGCAGCTTCTCTGGTTGCCCTGATCCCAGGCTTCACCGAAGATGAGGATCTGGCATGATCGAAAAGCGTTTCGTCCGTGAAATAATGGAGTCAAAGCAGCGAGTACTGCTGTTGTCTTTTGTAGTCGGTTTTGTTTTTTTTCTGCTGATTCTGCGTCTGTGGCATTTGCAGATTCTCAGTGGCGAAGAGTATCGGGGCATGTCTGAAGACAATCGGCTCCGGTTTCTGCCTGTGGCGGCTTCCCGTGGAGCAATCATGGATCGGGGCGGTAAAGTGTTGGTAAGTAATCGTCCATCCTTTAGTCTGGCTGTGATACCTCAGGAGGTCAAGGACAAGGAGGCATTGCTTGATCAACTCAGTAAACTGCTGGATCTGGATCGCGGAGAAATGGCGGAACGCTGGGAAAAAGTAAAAGGCAGGGCCAAGTATTATCCGGTTGTACTGGCTTCCAATATTACCCGTAACCAGGTTGAGATAATTGAAGAAAACCGGCTGCACCTACCAGGGGTTGAGGTGGAGATGAAACCGGTTCGGGAATACAATAACGGGACACTGGGATCCCATCTGCTCGGTTATATCGGCGAAGTTTCCGAAGATGAATTGAACAACAAAGGATATGAGGATTACTACCCGGGTGATTACATCGGGAAAAATGGCATTGAACGTGCCTGGGAAAAGGAGCTGCATGGCAGTGACGGAGGTCGCCAGCTTGAGGTTAATGCCCGTGGCCGTGTTCTCCGTACCATTTCCGAAACATATCCGACTGTTGGTAATAGTGTCGTATTGACTATAGATGCCGAAGTACAGAAGCAGACTGAACGGGCTTTCGGTGATCAGGCTGGAGC
>JBGSQR010000452.1:0-2723 GCA_041737975.1 Geobacterales bacterium
TATCGATTCCGTAATCCAGCGCCATCAGCCTGATCTCTTTCAGGGCCAGAATCTGTTCGGAAATCTCTTCACGGGCCCTGATCAACTCTTCGGTCATCTCACCCAACAGGGCAGACTTGTCACTTTCCTTTTCAAGAATCAAAAAATTAATGCCGTAGAGCGCCACCCGGCGATAGTCGCCGATAATCCGCCCTCGCCCGTAGGCATCAGGCAGACCGGTCAACAAGCCGACCTTGCGGAACAGCCTGATGTCATCGGTATAGGCATCAAAAACAGCCTGATTATGGGTCTTTCTGATCGGGCCGAACACTCCCAGGGTTCCTTCTCCCAGTTCATAACCGTATGCCCTGACCGCTTCCGATGCCATCTTGATGCCACCGTAAGGATTAACCATTCTCTTCAGCGGGGCATCGGTCTGCAGGCCGACAATCACTTCGTTATCCCGATCAATATAACCAGGGCTAAAGTTTGTAATACCGGAGATATTCTCCGTATCTATATCCAGCACACCTCTGGCCTGCTCCTCAGCCATCAGTGCCTGGCATTTACCCCAGACAGAGGCGGTTTTCTCACTGATTCCCTCCAGAAAACTTTCGTCTCCATCATAAGGTGTATAGTTGCAGACAATAAAGTCCCGGACGTCTATTTGCTGTTTCCACTGTTCGCCCTTGAAGCCTTTCCAGGCGGAGTTATCACTAGTCATTGCTTGCCTTTCTTGAAATGCGGTCTGACCGTCACTATGCTACGCGCGTTTGTTAATTGAAATGGTTGTTTATTATAGCGGAACGGGACGAATTTGAGAAGCGGCAGGAAGCTTGAATGGAATTATAAGAAGATAATAAATCTTTTCAAAACAGTACGGGTTATTTTCAAGAAAGATCCGAATAAAAAATAAAAAAACCCCCGGCTGCCAAGGCCAAGGCGATACAGCAAGGTGTGTATAAAGAAAGTTAATGTTTGATTTTAACCCTCGGTTTCGGCCGAGGGTTTTCTTGTTTGTGGCCACATTGACGGGCGTTTGGCAGGTCTTGTAGTTTCTTAAATTATAGCATATTTGTGCATGCAGTTTTTGGGAATAAATATTCGGCGGGGAAAAACAGCTTTGACATGTAACAAAAAAATCCAGGGCGTTCGTTTTGAACACCCTGGATTCTGAACTGTTGCAAGTCAGGTGAAAATGCCTTCGCCAAGCGTCAAAAGACGAGATGAACCGCCATCTGGCCGCCGGCGGCAAAAGGCCGATTTGCCTGCTGGTGCCGCCGTAAAAGCCCGTAAATACGCTATCGCACCCTCAAAACAAGGCTGGAATCGATTCTGTGAACCCAGCAGATTTATTGACAAGGGTCCGAGCCTAGGCTAGAGTGCGATTGTTCCCGATAGATCGGGCTAGTGAGACTACCGCCAGGTAGCAGCCACCGGCCGGCAATGACAAGCCGCCGACTGGCTTATAATATGGGCTTCATGCTATCCAGCGTGGAGCCTTTGTCGTTTCAAGGGCTACTTCCTGCCTATCAGCTAACAATCCAGAACATGAAAGCAATAAGAGCAGTTGAGACCGTAATGAGCGTGGCAAGGGTGACCATGCAGCCTGTCTTCTGCGCAGCAACTTTTGATGACTTACTGATATTGCCGCTAACGGTCTTGCTGCTACTTTCAGATGGCTGACGTTCAGCATGCGCCGGTACGCCTAGCGTCGGATCCGACCGAAGCATTTCAGATATCTGTTTATATGCTTTAGTCCGATTGCTCCCGCCTTCTTGGAAATTGCCATTTTTCAAAGTCCTTTGCCCGAAAAACACAAGGTTTGAACCTTCGTATCGACTGATAGAGTCGATAACAGCATCATCCTGGATGGCTCTTTCAGCAATCGCTCGTATTGCCGGGTGTTCATAGCTATCAGCGACTGCCGGCGCCCTTTTTGGAAGTAGATCGCGGTAAAGACAGTAGGTAAACCACGCAGCTCTCCCCTTCATGCCGCCAGGCACAACATGCCAAATATGGTTGTAAAGCTGTTTTTCGCCAGTATATTTCGTGAAAATGATATCAAGCTTATCAGCAAACTCACGGAGCTTGTCATCAGCCGGTTCGTCCCATTCCACTGCATTGCTTATGAGGTCGCTGGCTTCTTTACGGTTGGCGTCTTTGGGAATGGAAATGCCGAGTGATTTAGCGTAATCAATCTGCTTATCAGTAGGCTCAAGCTCAGGAAGGAGTACAACAGAAGTAACCGTCATGCCATTTTCTTCGGCTTCTGCACGGGCTCTCGCCTCGTTTTTTGCTTCGATAGTCTTGGGTTTAATAGCCCTGCCGGTTTTCTGGCTTACACCACTTACCTCAAAATATGACATACCGCCCCCTCACGACAAGTCTGATATCACATGGCAACTGGATTAATACCATATAGTGAGAAAAAGCTAAACCTTTTTGGTGGTCGGGCGGGACTGGTAGGAATTACGTGAAACTACCAGATGGCTATTTTAGCGATAGTTCTTTGCAATCAATGGCGTCCAGGCACTGCAACAGGAACGCAGCGCTAAAAGTGCCACGATTGATTTTGTTTACAACGCTGGCGTAGGTTTCATTGATGCCTCGCTGCTTTAACTTTACCACCAGCTCTGTCAAAGGTACTTTTTTTCTTTTTAGTATGGCCTTTAACACGCATTCCGATTCTTTATTCCAGTCAATCTCCGGCATATAGAAACCTTTCAATCAGTTTTTTTATC
>JBGSQR010000464.1:0-2808 GCA_041737975.1 Geobacterales bacterium
TTCACGGATGGAGCTGATGTCGTTCCGATGGCTGATGCCTCCAATGATGACTAGGTCGGGCATGTGGTCAAGTACGTATTCCTTCACTCGGCCGGGCTCCTTGTACCACCAACAGCCGGTGGACCCCCGAACGCATGTGACCTTCACGATCTGACAGGTGGGATGGCGGCGCTCCACCAGGAGTTCCCAGCACGAGCGGCTGGTGTCATTGACAATGCTGTCACCGAGCATGACGACGCGCAGCAGCCCGCCACGGAGGAGTCGCTCCTTCGTCTTGGGCAATTGCCCCCAGCGATCCGCCGACGGCACGTACTGCACCGGTGGTACCTCCGCGTACGCCTTCTGGACCGCTTCCAGGGTCCGCTCGTTGCCGCGAATCACATAGGCGTCGTCGGCCGCTGTGACGACGGATGTCAGGAAAAGGGCAAGAATCACTGCTGATGAGGCGCGAGATGTCGGAGTCACCTGTTTTCTCCTGCTGATTCGTATGACTAAGGACTATTCCTACGGACAAAACCCCACGATAGTCGCCATGATATGCAGGCAGATGCAAACGGGCAAGAATTTCGAATTGAAGAGCGGGTCAGAAGCCTGGGTTTCTGCAGGCACATCGTGAATCCCTTGTTCATGTTAATGCCATGGTCGCCGTCACCAATCAGTCCATCGATATCGCTCAGATATTGTTTATTTTCCTGAATGACAGTAATCAGTTTATCGGTTATTACTGAACCTGCTTCGTTTGTGAATCTTTGCATTTTTTTTTAATTTTTTGTTGAACTTTGGTGCCTGCCTGGTCGTCAGACAGGTTTTAGTGTTTTTGTGGCCATTTTTTTGCCACTAAATCTAAAAATCACAAACAAAAGAACACGAAATATTTAACGCTGAAACTGGCGTAATCCCACTGAATCACATTCATAATCAATACATTGTTTCAATTCTTCATCGAGTTTCATCAAAGTGCAGGTTATTCCGGCCATTTCGAGCGACGTAAAATAGTTGCCAACATACGAATGATAAATTTTAATCCCTTTTTCATTCAGGATTTTTTCCACATCGTTGTACACAATATACTGTTCCATCACCGGGGTTGAGCCGAGGCCCGAAATCAATACCACCACTTCATCGCCACTTTTAAATGGTAAGTCGGGCAGAATGACATTGCAAAACCGTTGTGCGATTTTTGCCGCCGGTTCCAGATCGCAAATCTCAATACCAGGTTCTCCGTGGTGACCAATACCTACTTCCATTTTTCCATCGGCAATGGTAAAATTGGGATGGCCAACTTCCGGAATAGTGCATGGAGACAGACCAATTCCCATACTGCGGGTATTGTCGATGGCTTTTTGAGCAGCGGCAATCACCTCATCAAGCGATGCTCCCATGGCTGCTTTTGCGCCACCCACCTTCCACATCAGTATTTCGCCTGCAACTCCCCTTCGCTTTGCTTCCTGACCTTTGGGCGCAGAAGGAACATCGTCGTTGGCAACCACTTTTTTCACATTGATACCTTCTTCCTCTGCTTCTTCCATTGCCATGGCCACATTCATATTGTCGCCGGCATAATTTCCGTAGAGAATGGCAACACCTTTTCTGGCATTCGCTTCCTTTATTGCGTCGAGGAACATTTGTGCCGGTGGCGATGAAAATATTTCGCCACAAGCCACAGCGTCAACCATATTTTTACCCACATAGCCAATAAATGCCGGTTTGTGACCGGAACCCCCGCCGGTTACAATTCCTACTTTTCCTTCAACAGGGGAATATTTGTATTTGATAACCCGCTCGTTTTCTGTTGAGCTTACCAAATCGGCATGGACTTTTATGTATGCTTCCAGCATTTCGTCCACTACCTTTGACGGATCGTTTATAAACTTTTGCATAATAACTATCTTTTAGGTTTTGGATTTTCCATAATTTCAAGCGCTATATCGGGGTCGGTTTTTTCAATTCCTGTAAGCAGAAAAACAATCATTCCTGCATCCGATGGGTCGAAGTTTTGCCCATTGTTTTTAGTACAGGTTTCAATTCGTGAATATAGCCAGTCCCAGGCTCCCGGTTTATAAAGCGGGTTATTTCGTGCCGGAGATGTTTTTATCCATTCGAACTTTGCTTTTATAGTATTGAATGCCAGGTAATCGCTTCCGCCGTTTTGGTCGAGAATCTTCACACATTTCAGGTTACCGCCTTCATGGGTTGAGAAATTGTCTTTAATTTCCTGGAAAGTCCAGCCTGAATGTTCATCCCATTCTTTTTTGGAAGGTTGGTCGGCATGACGATTATTCCATTCAGAATGCGATATCAGTGTTACAAATTGCCGCTTTCCCTTTTCTGCGCGACTGATGGCTTCACCCACCACTTGCATGGGGCCTGCCGCCACAATAAACAATGGGTTTTCAGCCGATGATTTATTGATTTCGTCGCGCAGGGCATTATATGCTACAATGGCATTATCTACGGCACAAACAAACCTTGAGTTTTCGAAACCAAACCATTTTTGCCCACCCTGGGCACTTTCTCGCATGTGTTCGTATGAGTTCAATCCTGACGGAGAAGTCGGATGATCCTGATTGCTTCCCCAAATGTGGTCGCTGTAAGTATAAACAACCAGTTTGTCCTGCAATCCCGATGCAGCAAGCAGCGCCAGCGTAAGCGGCGTGGCTGCCCAATCATCGTGGTCGTGTTCGTTGCCGTCGGAACTGATGGCAATACGTCCATTCCCCTGCCAAAGAGGGGTCTGGGCTTGAATGGAAGCGCTGGTGATTAAAAGGGTTAATGCGGTAATCAGTGTTTTTTTCATAATAATTTTAT
>JBGSQR010000470.1:0-2811 GCA_041737975.1 Geobacterales bacterium
CCGCAACTGTCTGGCTGAGAGGGAAGAGACTGAACCGACGCTATCGATTGTTTGTTGCACCCTGGGAGGCAGCGTTCCAGGAATGCACGCCCATTTTGAAAAACAGCTGAATCCGGAATCCTATCTGCTGCGCGACACCCGGGTTATTGATCTGCTGCAGAACCTGCAAAATCATTTTGAACTGTATATCTATACAAACAACAACCGTGTTATCTCTACCCGCATTATTGACTATCTTGGCCTAAGCGGACTGTTTAGACATATTTTTACAATAGAGGACAACTGGCGACCTAAACCGGACGAGGAAAAGCTTGGCCAAATCATCAATTTTTCCTGCTACCAGCCGTCAGAAGTCCTTTTTGTCGGTGATCGCTACGACGTGGATCTGCGACTGCCAGAGCAGCTTGGTTGCCCTGTTTACCTGAGCCAGAGCATTGAACAACTGCTGCGATTAAGCAAGCTGGCATCATATTAAGCTTACTATTTCAGATAAACCTTAAAATCCTGGCGTTCATTGGCAACCTCCTGCAGCAACTCCATCAATACAACTCCTGTCTCACCCATCATTACCTTTGATTTTTCAGCATGCTCCCAAATAATCTCAACAGGGCCGGCCACATCAGTTGTCAAAACATCCCAGAGTGCATCCAGGTTGCGACCAAAGTGGTTCGGCAGGTGAAGCTGTTTCTCCAGTGAATCATAAAACTGCTCTACAGAACCGAGCTGATCTCCTCTGATAATCACTTTAGTTGTCCGATTTTTATCTAGCGACATGACGGCACCTCCACAAAAGTCTGGTAATGATTCACAGTTATCATGCGCAGACCGTCATTGGCAAACAGCAGCCGTTTTGCTCCGCGATGTCCACCCTTGTAATCCAGGTCAGCCTCACGCCATTTGCGTTTGCCGTCAGGCAGGCGCCTTTCCCGGTTTCCAAAGTGATCCCCGCCGATGCTCTTTCCATGCAAACCGGCAACGCCCCACAGATCACGCCCCGGCTTCCAGCCGAGATTTTGTGCATCTCTCTTTTTGAGGAACTTAACCGGCAACTGCTGATTGTGACTTTTATTCAGAGTTTTTATAACATCAACCAGTTCAACCGGATCAACTTTGGGCGACAGGCGTGCATTTAACACCTGCACCACTTCCTCGCAAGAAGCCGCCCAGACAGGGACTGATAACGATATCAAAACTATTGATGCGACCATAAATGAAATTATTCGCTTCATACCTGTCTCCTGTTTTAACGTTCAAGCACAAACGTCACCGGGCCGTCATTGACAAGCGCCACCTTCATATCTGCCTGAAAAATCCCGGTTGCCACCGGCAGCCCCAACCGTTTTACAGCTTCCACAAAGTATTCATAAAGCCGCCTACCCTCATCAGGTGCAGCCGCTGAATCAAAGGAAGGGCGCCGCCCTTTTTCACAGTTTCCGGCCAGAGTAAACTGGGAAACCACCAACAGGCTGCCGCGAATATCCTGAACCGACAAATTCATCTTACCGCCATCGTCTTCAAAAATGCGTAAGTTAATGATCTTTTCCGCCAGCCAGTCAGCCTGTGCCTCCGTATCGCCCTTTTCCACACCAAGCAGGACCATGATACCGCGACCAATTTCTCCGACAATCGCATTATCAACTGTGACACTCGCAGAACTGACCCTTTGAATTACGGATTTCATTTTCAAACTCCAAATTTAATTCTATAAGCACCCTTTTCTTTAAATACCATGTGGATAATGCTACAAATCCCTTTATCTAATCAAACAATTTAATCACATCAATCCGCGCTCCACAAAGCTGACATAATCGCCATCACCGACAATGATATGATCCAAGACCTTAATGCCCATTATCTCTCCCGATTCCTTCAACCTGCGGGTTATGGCAATATCTTCAGAACTTGGCGCCGGATCACCAGTCGGATGATTGTGTACCAGAATTATTGCTGCTGCCGACTCCTTGACAGCCGGAGCAAAGACCTCTCTGGGATGAACGATACTCTGATTTAGACTTCCTTCTGATATCTGAACTCGACGAATAATACGGTTCTTACCATCCAACAGCAGCACCAGAAAATACTCTTTGCGACAATCCCTGAATTCATGATGAAAGTAATCGAATACCTGACGTGGGGAGGTGAAACGGTCCAGGTGTTCCAGCTTGCGGGACTGAAAACGGGTTGCCAGGGTAAACGCTGCTTTGACACCTGCAGCCTTGGCCAGCCCCATACCTTTGATGGTGGTAATCTCGGAAATATCCGCACTGGCCAGTTCGCGCAGATTACCATTGAAATGGGCGATGATTTCTCTACCCAGATCAATTGCACTTTTTTTAGTAGCAGTATCTCCGGTACGGATTATCAGGGCCAGCAGTTCAGCTTCCGTCAGGGAATTCGCCCCGCGTCTGAACATTTTTTCCCGGGGACGCTCATCCTCCGGCCATTCCTTTATGCCTCCAGCCATTTAATTCACCTCATTTCTTGCTGTTTTATTAAGGGTTGATACAATCAGCTAAAAGCTGTGCGTAAAAATACCGCAACACCAGAGCAAATTCAATAATTAAGGATACCTTATTAGCCAAGACCAAGTAAACTGTTGTAATGTTACAGTTATGTCTCATTTTTGTTACATTTTTGTGGGCAATCGCTAAAATCCATGTTATTAATAATAGGTTTTATATTAAAACATGAAATGGCAATACAGGAGGCACACATGTTCGGATTTATCCCCAAGGATCAACAATTTTTCAAGCTCTTCAAGGCTATGACGGAAAACATCATAGAAGGGTCGAAGCTGCTTAAAGATATGCT
>JBGSQR010000471.1:0-5385 GCA_041737975.1 Geobacterales bacterium
AGTTGGAAGAGATTGCCCGTAACTGGTTCTCTCTCGACGTGGCCAATGGCGACGCAATGCCTGATACTGTGAAAGCGTACATCTACCATTTCCGGCACTGGTTGCTATGGTGTAAAGATAACTGCGTGAATCCGGCAGAAATAACAGTAGACGATGTAATGAAATATCGCCGATGGCTCATAACAGAAAGAGGTCTTAGCTCTAAAACTATTCAACTGAAACTTGTTGCTATGCGCCGGTTTTATCATTCGGCTCACAGGAATGGGGTGATTAGGTATAACCCAGTTGCAGACGTAAAAGCCCCTCCAGATTGGAAAGCCAGCGACCAGATCCGGAATTTTACGGAAGAAGAAGTAACTCGATTGTCAGCTGCTATACCGAAGGGCGAGTCACTCAAGGCCATGCGCGACCGAGCCATGATTGCTCTTATGTTTGTTGAAGGAATCCGGCGTGTTTCGGTAATGCGTTCAAATATCACTGATTTTGAATCATATTCCCATGGCGGCAGGTTTCTAGTGCATGGCAAAGGCAAAGATTATTTTATCAACCTGTCAGATCAGACTGTCGAAATTATCAATGCCTACCTTGCAGAGAGAGGCAAAATCGAGGGCGACGAACAAGGGGAACCGCTGATTGCAACCGTAAATAAATGGGGCTCCACTGGTCAAAAGAGGATTGGTAGAAGCGCGATCAGTAAAGAGACGGACTTACTTCTCAAAGCGGCCGGCATTAAGGAAGAAGGCAAGTGCTGCGATGCGCTTCGTCATACTTGTGGCCACTTGATCTGGATTGCTCACCAGGACCTCAAAATGGTGCAGATGCAGCTGGGACATACAGGGCTTGAGATGGCTGCCAAGTACAGTCACATCGAGGATGCGGCCAAGGCTAAGTTCAGTGAATCTATAACTGTTGACATGAGGAAGTAGATGATATCAAAAATGTCGCACCTAATTAATATAGAAAACAGTAAATTTCTGTTACTTGCAGATCCGCGTTATGAATCTTCATTGTACGGGGTAAGAGTAACGAAGATCCGGAGGAAAGATGAATTACATTTCATTCTTCGCTCAAATGAAGGTAATGATCCTGTCGTGTTTAAAGGGCATGAATCAGCGACATGCCTCCAGGTCTTGTTTGCTTTTGGAGAAGAGCTAGAAGGCAAGTGCTTGAATGACATTCACTTCTATTCTTTTTATGAGAGGTCCTGGCGGCACTTGAGTTTTAATAAGTTTGAGGTTGATCTTGTAAAAAAACGTTGGCCAGAATGTGATTCAGGCGAAGCTCTTGGAGATGTTGTCGTTACATCTCTTGGTGGTTTAGATTTAAATAAGAGATTAAAAAGCGACTCGAATGCAAATGCCTTTTTGTATTGGTATCATTGTCTTGAATCTGCAGATTTATTGTATGAACAATATATTAACGAATTGTGTGATGCTAAAAAGTATATTTGTAAAAAGTTGCCTTTCGGGGAACTTGAATATGATGTCACAGAGCATAGAGAGGTACATTTTCTCTTCGCTGTAAATAAACGGGTTTTAAAATCTAAAATCCATGAATTACAAAGCAATAACTCCGTAGTATTCATGACACCGATAGAGAAAGGGTGGATTCAGGGTTGGGTATGCGGAGTTGTTGTTGTCGGAAGAACCAATAATAATTGGGAATTTATTGAACCTGGGGAACATTGTGTTCACCCGTGCTATTTTATTGAGTATCCGGAAAAAATGATTGCAGCAGGAGGTTGCTGTAAAACTCTAGCTGATGGCAGGATCGTTGTGGATTTGCCAGTGGAAGTTGATTTTACCAAACCAAACGGTGGCCCGCTTGTAATGGCTCGTCGAGGTCTCTATATATTTAGTAAGGGTGTCGATGATGAAAGTTCATTCTAATACGTACCTAAATAATTATTGTAAGGAAAATAACTTATGTCAAATGCAGTGATCAAAACAAGTTGTGAAGTATCAGATGCTTTTACAGCAGCACAAATTCTCGAACATAGTGCCGGAACCATCAATGATACCGACATACCTTTGCGCCCAGGAGAATGTTGGGTTCTTGACGCGCCAGGTATAAATGGCATGGGAGGAGCCAATTCCATGCAACGTATGCAGGATTATATTGAGGCCGGAGGTAAATTGTTGCATCGGGTTCGCTTGAATTCTGACCAGACAGACCATTGAATAAGCTTGAAAAGCATGATTTCAGAAATAATGCTGACAGAAAAACGAGGGAGTGTATATGCAGGTTACATATCCGCCAATCAGGTGCCTGATTACTGGTAAAACTGAAGAATACTTATTTGGTTTGGCAATGACCTTACCAGAGACACCTCATATCAAAATAGCGTGTAACCATATCTCCGAAGAGTGGCAATGCGGTGATAATGTTGTATTTCGTGCAAAGTCTGCAGACGGGCAGTATTTCACCCCGATCAAAAAAGAAGACTGCTTTTACTGAAATAACTGGCCTTATCATAGAGGAGGATAATACTGATGAAGGCAGAGAAAAAATTGTTCCTAAACGGCCTTACTGTTGCTGAACTTAAATTGATAATTAATGATTGGCCAGAAACTGACAACAATGGTAACCCATGTGAAGTATGGATTGAAACAGGAAAGGACCTGAGCAGTCCGGTTGTAGAAGTATCACCTCTCAATTACAGAACTACAGAAGAAGGCGATATGGTTTTTGCTGATCTTATGCTATTGGCAGGTAATTGGCGTTGAAACCTTCTTTTATCAAGGTGAATATTCGAAATGAAAATCCGAATATTCAATGACGATTGATACCCCACAATAACCATACAAATATGTTTTGGAGGTTTAGACAATGGATAACCAGGGACAGTTGCAAGTTACTTATCCCCTTTTTGTTTCTCTACCCAGTGGGACCCTGATTCCTTTATCGGATTCGATATCGGAGATCCCTGATTTAACAAACTGGCTTGAAGAATCGCTCGATCTTTTGTTACCAGGAGAATACACCGTTCTTTTTCTTGCTGAAAGTGAGTTCGAGCTACCTTTGGTTACGGTAACGCTTTACAGTAACAAAAAGTGGGGGATTAGCCGTATTGAATATATGGACGATTCCCCTTTTAGCAAACTAACCTTGTCGTCCGAAGACATTTATCTCTATATTTCTCACATATCATCAAAAGTCCCTTCTGCAACTAAATCAATCTATCTCGGCGCAACTGAAGACGACCACCTTCCATTCGGATATATTGGGAAGCAGGGGCTTGCATTATATTTTATTGGGTCAGAAAATGAAACTTTGGCAACTCTGGATCTTTATTGGGCGGCGAGTAAATTTAATGGTGATAATGTTCCGTGGCGGTTATCATACTTCGATGAAGATTATCCGAATTTTATGGACGAGAACATTATTGTGCCCAGCATCAATGAAGCTATTGCAATTGCGGGTGGCATCAAAAGAGAGGTCAACGTTCCTCTGCAACTGGTTTATGATATGCCTTAAGGGTTTATGTAGCTCCAATTCAATTCACATTAGAGGGAAACATGGCCCCGATTGTTTACAACAAACCGTTTAGAACATTTAAAGACCTGGTCTCTCATTTGTCCGGCAAAGGACTTGAAATAGCTTCTCAGGAGTTAGCAGAGTCTACCCTGAAAAACATAAATTATTACCGTTTTAAAGTATATCTAAGACCATTCTTGGATACAGACATAAATCGTTACCGAGAACTCACAAAATTTGAGGATGGATTGGAACTTTACAGGTTTGACAGCAGGTTAAGAGATTATCTGTTTTCAATTATTGGTATGCTTGAGGTGAAATTAAGGTCAAGACTTGATCAAGTTGTAACAGAGTTTTCAAATGATCCTTTTTGGTTTTTGGATGATAACTGGTTTCATTCATCAAAATATGCAGATATTGATGAAGTACGGTTGAAAATCAATATTGCCTTCAATCGGTCTCGTGACGACTTTGTAAATCACTTTAAAGGTCGGTATGTTAATAATACTGGTAATCGATATAACAATTTGCCGCCCTTTTGGATTGCTGCAGAATTGGCCACCATAGGGAATATAAGCGTTGTTTATGAGTCCTTAGCAAAGTCTAAATTTTCATATGGACCACGAAAAAACAAACTAGATGATTTGGCCAAAGAATTTGGTGCAGCAAACTTTGGGAGTTTATGCAGTTGGGTGACAGTTCTTCGAGATGTAAGAAACCGTTGTGCACATCATTCAAGGGTCTGGAATTGTAATTACAGGGAGCCGGCGCAAATAAGGACAATTTTAGATCAGCAACTCCTACCTCCTCACAACAACCGTATTTATTTGGTTTTTGTGCTTCTCCATGTTATGTGCCGTAATATAGGCATAACTTCGGATGTTAAAGATATGATCAATGGCTTGTTAACTCAATATGAGACAAGCCAGAAATTCAAAAGGTCAATAGGCATGCCAGAAAATTGGTTGTGTGATCCAATTTGGGAAGTATGAATGGATGTTTGATGCCAGAAACTAAAAAGCCCACCGACGTTCCCGAAGGAAGGTGGCAGGCGTTGTTAAGTAATGATTACCTTTATCAGCATTTTAAGTCAAGCAAATTCTGTAATCTGTAAATGGATTAAGAGTAGCGGGGGAGTAAAAATACTTAATCAAAGAGACTAATTTTTACCATTATACGTGAATGCAGCAAATACAGTAACCAACAGGCTTTTGACGAAAACCAGAACCAATTCCATTTCCGGTAACAATAAATATAAAACATCTGACTGATTAATCAAAGGAGTACCTTTGGAAGTGTACGGATTCAAAAAGTGTTTAGCTTTGGTGTTATTGTATCTTGTGGTATTTTTAATGATTTATATGCTGTCGTCTGGATTTCCTGCAATGCTGGAGACGGATCAAATAAGACTCATGCTACTGCAAAAGAGAATGAATAGCGGAATCCAACAGTGGTCACTAATGATACCAGGATGCGTTATTTTTGCAGCAATGCTGAGATTGCATGACATTGTTGTTAATAAGAAAATTACACTCTATCAGCTATACAGACACTTCATTTGGACTATTTTTGATTATGCAGTTGTGTACTTCTTTTTTATTATGGTTTATGAAAAATATATTCCTATTAAAGGTATTTGCCAACTAGACATGACAGGGAGTGCAACCAGCATAATGTTAGAATCATTGCGGAACTTTGTAGATTGTTTTCATTTTAGTGTTACTAACGCTACAACGTTAGGATACGGTGATATTACTCCGAATACTTGGTATACAAAGCTACTTGTAGATACACAGGTGTTAGTTTCTTTATTCATGTTTTCGATAGGCATAAACAAGGTTATTCAGAATAGATCTGCTAAAAAGATTAAGAATTCTGGGAGCAGTCAATGAAAACTACACTGGGCTC
>JBGSQR010000483.1:0-3591 GCA_041737975.1 Geobacterales bacterium
ATTTCGACAAATAATGCTCCGGCAGCTATTGGGCCTTATTCACAAGCTGTTAAAGCCGGAAATCTGTTGTTCTGTTCCGGTCAAATTCCACTTGATCCGACTACTGGTGAAATGATTCAGGGTGATATTGTTGTACAGGCAGAACGCGTGATGGCTAATATTGTAGCTATGCTGGCTGCCGCAGGGACTGAGCTGACCAATGTTGCCAAAACAACCATCTATTTGGCTGATATGGGTGATTTTGCAGCTGTGAATGAAGTTTACGGCAGATATTTCTGCCATCACAAACCTGCTCGTTCAACCGTTGCCGTAAAGGGTTTACCAAGGGGAGCGCTGCTTGAGATAGAAGTTACTGCAGTGGTGTAGCATTGTTCAAAGTTATTAGTTAGTTATTTAATATTTAAATAACAACGCAAATAAGCCGTAACGCATTTGCGCTACGGCTTATAAACTGGAATTAAAAACTAAACCTAAAACGCTTCTTAAAGCGCCTTGGTCACGAAACCTGAACGGATGCAACGGGTACAGACCTTGATAGTCCTGACAGCACCGTTTCTGATCGCTTTAACCTTCTGAAGATTTGGATACCAGACGGTACGGGTTTTGTTGTTTGCATGACTTACATTATTTCCAAAGCTTGGGCCTTTGCCGCAGATTACGCATATTCTTGACATATAGTTATTCCTCCATGAATTTCTGTAAAAAAAATTTATACCAGATCAATCAATTGGTTGCAAGAAAAACTTTTGGAGATGTCATGAATATCATTAAAGCGTTGATTACATTGGTGGTGATTTCAGCGGTTGCCATCACAATTTTATTCATAGACTTTACCTACAAAACATTTTCATATAGTACACGTGATATCACTGCAGATGCCATTGTTGTTCTGGCCGGTGGTAAGGGCAGGGTGGATGAAGGTGTTCGCCTATACAAGGAAAAGAAAGGTAAATGGCTGTTTTTTATCGGTGTTGGTCCTACGGTAAGAGTTTCCGATCTGTACCAACCTAAAAAAGGCGATCCTTCTTCGGATGGAGTCATTATTGAGAAGGCCTCCAGAAATACCCTGGAAAATGCCATATACGGTCGCGAAGTCATCATGGGCAAGGAAGTGCGCTCAATAGTTTTAATCACATCAAGGTATCACATGAAAAGGGCTTCCATTCTCCTTAGAAACGCCCTGCCAAAGGATGTGGCTATCTACCCATACCCAGTTGATACCACCAACCTCAAAGAAACCTGGTGGAGCCACAGCGGCAGCTTCCAATTACTGTTCAGAGAGTTTTATAAATATTGCATGTTCCGCGCATTTTTTACTCTAGTACCAGGAGAATTGAGAGAAAGTGTTCTTTCAACAAATTCCGGCCGGTGAGCGCTTCCAAAACAGTCATAATTCTGCTACATTCGCTTTAAAATTAATCTGAAAGGAATTTCTGATGCGTTATATAAGTACCAGGGGAGGTATTGAGCCTCTTCAATTTAAAGATGCTGTAATGATGGGTCTGGCAACGGATGGAGGCTTACTCCTTCCCCAATCATATCCACAGATTTCAAGTGAACAATTAAATGAATGGCGTCAGCTTTCATATCCTGAGCTGGCGTTTGAGATAATTTCCAGATATGTGGACGATATCCCGGCTGACTCTTTAAGGACTTTAATAAACCGCTCATACTCAACCTTCACACATCCGGAGGTCACTCCAATAGTCTGTAAAGACGGAATTTATATCCTAGAGCTGTTTCACGGCGTCACATTGGCATTTAAGGATGTGGCACTGCAGTTTCTTGGAAATGTTTTCGAATATATCTTAACGGAGCGTAATCAAAAACTGAATATTATCGGCGCAACTTCCGGTGACACTGGTAGCGCAGCCATTCATGGCGTACGTGGCAAACATGGAATTAACATATTCATCCTGCATCCTCATGGCAAAACTTCACCAGTCCAGGCTTTGCAGATGACATCTGTTACTGACTCAAATGTCCATAATATTGCTATTCGCGGTACTTTTGATGACTGTCAGGATATGGTTAAGGCCTTTTTTAACGACCTGGAATTCAAAGAGAAATATTCGCTTGGTGCAGTCAACTCCATTAACTGGGCCCGCGTCCTGGCTCAAGTGGTTTACTATTTCTATGCCTGGATGAAAGTTACAGACAGCAGTAATCAAAAAGTTTCCTTCGCTGTTCCGACCGGAAATTTCGGTGATATTTTTGCCGGTTACGTTGCTAAACGCATGGGACTTCCGATTAAAAAACTTCTTCTGGCCACCAATGAAAACAACATTCTGACTCGATTTGTCAACAGTGGGGACTATTCGTTAACCGAGGTTGTATCAACCGCTTCGCCATCAATGGACATCCAGGTGGCCTCAAATTTTGAGCGTTACCTGTTTCACCTGTTCAATGAAGACCCAACCAGAGTCAGGGCTGCTTTTTCAGAACTTAAAGAGCAGGGTCGTATCAGCTTTACTTCTGAAGAGATGGCTCATGTACAAAGTGAATTCTGTTCTGCCTCTGTAAATCAGCAGGAAACTTTGAAGGCAATATCCGAGTTTTATGCTGAAACCGGATACTTACTTGACCCGCATACAGCAGTAGGTGTTAGCGCTGCACTGCAGGTATTGCCAGCTGATACAGCCAGAATCTGCCTGGCAACAGCCCATCCGGCCAAGTTCGGCGAATCTGTTGAAAAAGCTGTCGGTAAACCGGCACCACAACCAGAATCAATTGCAGCTCTTGAGGGCCTACCCACACGTTGTGAAATTATGGATGCAGATATTGAGCAGGTCAGGGCTTTCTTTTTAGCTAACTTAAGTTAAACGCACAGCCTGATAAATTAAAGTTGCAATTTACGGTTGACAAAACACTCATCTCTTGTCATTTATACTGTCCGTTGCGGGAATAACTCAGTGGTAGAGTGCAACCTTCCCAAGGTTGAGGTCGCGAGTTCGAATCTCGTTTCCCGCTCCAAATAGAAACCAAAAGGACTTAGGTTATATAAACCCAAGTCCTTTTTTTATTTACGATTCTATGTATCTACTACTTCTAAGCCAGGTTTGATGCAAAACAGGCCCGGTTTCTACCTTCTGCTTTTGCCTTGTACATGGCATTATCAGCTCTTTTTAGAAGAGTCAAACTGTCATCAGATGGCATATTTTCAGCAACCCCAAAACTGGCTGTTATATGAAAATTTCCTTTTCCATACTTAAATTCTTTGTCTGACAAGGCATTGCGCAGCCGCTCCACAACAGCCACAGAATCAGTCATATGTGTTTCAGAAAGTACAATGGCAAACTCTTCCCCCCCCAGTCTGCCCCAGAAATCTGTCTGACGCAGACCAAACGAGTTTACAACCGTAGAGACCATTCGCAAAACATCATCCCCCACGGCATGCCCATAAGTATCATTGACAAGTTTAAAGTAATCCAGATCAAACAGGATTAAAGTTAACGGTGAGCTTATACTTTTGCTGTTTTGAAGTGTTTCCTCCAGCAATTCCATAAAATGACCGCGATTATTTGTGTTGGTCAGTGTGTCTGTATGGGCTAATCTCCTCAGGTCAACAACATTCCTTAAATTTATCATCAT
>JBGSQR010000484.1:0-3883 GCA_041737975.1 Geobacterales bacterium
GACATACCTCTGGCTGCCCGCATTGTTGAGAAGGGAGGCATTGCCCTTGACCCTCGCGGTGAGCGCTATACTGAAGAAAATGTTGGAGAGCGGCTGTCCATCAGAGATCTGATGCAGGAACTGCGCGGGGCAGGTATGATCCAGGGCGGTCCAGGGCAATTCAGCAACACTGACCGCCAACGCTTTGCCTCATCGCTTGACAGCCTGCTGACCCGAATGATCAGAACCCACCGCCCATGACTCCCTCCACGGACGACAAAAGCAGCCTGAAACCTGAATCATGGCTCTTCAGCGAAACTCTAACTGTTCGTCGACACTTGATTGCCGCCATAGCACTGTCCTTTGTAGCCGGCATATTGATCGTACTGCAAGCCAGGCTGTTGTCACTGGCCTGCCACAGAGTAGTCATGGAGCAGGCCGGAGTTTACGCCATTCTCCCACTGGCCGGCTCAGTCGCCGCAATCGCCCTGTGCAGAGGTTTGCTGCTGCTTTTTTCTGAAAGACGTGCTGTCAGGGCCAGCGCTGAAATCAAACAGCGCATCCGCAGCCTGCTTTACCACAAAATTCAAAAACTGGGGCCGACCGGGCTGATCGGTGAGGAGACCGGTCCTCTTCTGGAAGCAACAACAACCGCCGTAGAATCAATCGAACCTTACATCTCCCGCTTCCTGCCGCAAATTGCCTTGGCCGGCCTGTTGCCAATGGTGACCCTGCTGTTTGTCGTGCCTGCCGAATGGCGCTCCGGTCTCGTTCTGCTTTTTTCTGCACCATTCATCCCGCTCTTCATGATCCTGATTGGCCGTGGTTCCGAGAAACTGCACCGCCGTCAATGGACAAAATTGTCGCGCATGTCCGGTCAACTGCTGGATCTGGTACAAGGGCTGCCGGATCTGAAGATCTTTGGCGCGGTCAAACGTGAAGCTGCAGCTGTGGAGCGGATTTCCGATGACTACCGTCATGCCACAATGAGTGTTCTGCGGGTGGCCTTTCTTTCGGCTTTTACCCTGGAGTTTTTTGCCAGTATCGGTACGGCAGTCGTGGCGGTTTTTATCGGTTTCCGACTACTGGACGGTAACCTGACCCTGGCTGACGGTCTGTTTGTCCTGCTGCTGGCACCGGAGTTTTATCTTCCGCTGCGGACCCTTGGGCTATCCTATCACTCCCGCATGCAGGGCATAGCCGCAGCCGAACGGATTGCGCCACTGATGCAGCTCCCGGACCCGGAGGGTTACGACGGAACACTTCCGGCACCGTCGACTGCCCCGGTAATTACACTAAAAAATGTCTCCTTCAGTTACGGAGCAAATCGAGGCGGTATCAAGGAGATCGATCTGGAATTGCCGTCGGCAAGTCTGACCGCCCTTGTGGGCGAGAGCGGCTCCGGCAAAACGACCCTGGCCCGCATGATAACCGGTCTGGCGCGACCGGAAAACGGACATATCACAGTCAACGGTATTAATCTAAATCAGCTTTCACCGGAATCCTGGCGAAACAACCTGGCCTGGGTGCCTCAACACCCCTTTTTCTTCAAGGGAAGCATCCGTGACAACCTGCTGCTGGGTAAACCTGATGCCTCCGATGAAGAGATCAGTTCAGCACTTGAAGCTGCAGCTGCAGCTGATTTCGTTTCTCGCCTGTCAGCCGGAATAGAGACAGAGCTGGGCGACCGGGGTGCAGGACTATCGGGGGGGGAACTGCGCCGTCTGGCTCTGGCCAGAGCTTTTCTGCGCAAGGCGGTACTGGTCATCCTGGACGAACCGACCGCCGGGCTTGATGCTGCGAATGAACAGCTCGTCATTGAAGCAATCCGAAAGCTGGCCCAGACAAGTACCGTTTTGCTGATAAGTCACCGTGAGGACACGGTTGCCATGGCAGACCGCATCGCCCTATTGGTGGATGGTCGACTGGACCAGGTTATTCCCGCATCTGAATACCGGACACTGACGGCAGGTGTGGCATGAAAATCCTGTTTTCCATACTCACAGTATCCCGGCGCCAGTGGCTCTGGATGTTAGCCGGAATCGCACTGGGTGTGGTGGTGATTGCGGCCAACAGCATGTTGATGGCTCTGGCTGGCTGGTTCATCGCCACCATGGCCGTTGCCGGTGCAACCGGGGTTCAGGCAGGTTATTTCATGCCCTCAGTCGGGATTCGTATTCTTGCCATCCTGCGCACAACGGGGCGCTACGGTGAACGGCTTGTCACACATGAGGCCGCTTTCCGCCAACTTGCTGACCTGCGGGCCTGGATGTTCCGCAAGCTGGCACCACTTGCTCCTGCCGGGCTGGAAAAATTTGCCGGAGGCGATATTGCCGGACGCTTGAGGGCTGATATCGACAGCCTGGAAAATCTCTATCTGAGAATCTTCGCACCACTGGCCATCGGAGCCATTTCCATCCTGCTGGCATTTATCTGGACCGCCGCCTGGAATTTCTCTTCCGCCATAGTATTGCTGTTTTTTCTGCTGATACCGGGCGTAGCTTTACCTCTGCTGGCTCGCCGATTGGCCGCGGAACCGGGGAAACAATCAGCAGCGCTTGCTGCCGAGCTGAGAAACAACATCACAGAAGGCCTGCAGGGGGTGGAAGAACTGGCTATTCTTGGCGCTATGGAAAGACAAACCAAACAGGTTGACACCATTTCAGCCCGTCTGGTTCTGGAGCAAAAACGACTGGGGGAGAACAATGCCTGGACTCAGTCAGGCGGTTTTCTTGCCAGTGGTTTAGCAGCCGCAGCCCTTCTGATAACCGGGTCCATGTCGGTTACTGCAGGGGCACTGACCGGACCGGAAATGGTAATGATCCTGCTGTTTGCCGGAGCCGCTTTCGAAGCGCCCATGGCGCTGCCAAATGCGCTACAGCTGATCCCTGCCACCAGTCATGCTGCATCCCGCATATTGGCGGTAACCGAATCAGAACTTCCGGTGCCGGCCCCATCATCAGCAGCGGAGCTACCACAAACTACAGATATTATCTTCAAAAATGTGGACTGCAGCTATTTGCCCGGCATTCCGGTGGTTAACAACTTTAATGCAGAAATCAGCTCCGGGAGTAGGATCGCCCTGGTTGGTCCCAGCGGGTCCGGCAAATCAACCCTGGCAGAGATACTTCTCCGCTTCCGTGACTATCAGGGCAGCATCACAATTGGTGGAACAGAACTTCGTACGTTGGCAAGCGATGACCTGCGCACCCTTATTTCTGCCGTACCGCAAAAACCGCACCTTTTCAACACAACCATCCGGGAGAACATCCTGATCGGTTGCCCGGATGCCACAGACAGGCAACTTCAACAGGTGGTTGATGATGCCGGGTTGGCAGCCTGGATAACTGCTCTCCCATCAGGGTTTGAAACAGCCGTCGGTGAAGGTGGCTCCGCTGTTTCCGGCGGCGAGGGACGACGGATAGCGCTAGCCCGGGCGCTCTTGAAAGATGCACCGGTCCTGCTATTGGATGAGCCTACGGAGGGACTGGATGCAAAGACGGAGCAAAGGGTTATTGAACGGTTGATAGAACGTACGACAGGAAGGACTGTTATCCTGATTACCCATCGACCGGCTTGCTTAAAACTGGCGAACGTAATAATCAAGCTTGCAAAATAGAATAGAATTTTGCCACAGTTCAGTCCTGAAAATCCAGTGGACTTCTGGCCTCTTTCATTGTCCTGACCGGGACGCAATGGGTATAGATCATGGTTGTTTTAAGGCTGGAGTGACCAAATAAAGTCTCTATTTACTTAAGGGGTCAAGTCTCCAAATATTATTTACTTAAGGGGTCAAGTCTCTATTTACTTAAGGGGTCAAGTCTCCAAATATCAAATAAATATGATATGCTTTGAACTGATAAGGTAGAAACTTATCAATTAAAGGAGTGGTCATGGCGCGTCC
>JBGSQR010000486.1:0-2782 GCA_041737975.1 Geobacterales bacterium
CAACGACGCTCAGCTATGCTTGCCCCAGGAAAAAACACGACAAATGGTTTACCATCAAGTGGTTCCAGTAAACTCTTAGCTTTATTTGATGCCGCCTCTGGGAGAGTCAGAAATGGAGCCGTACTGTTCACCTGCCCACTACCAATTCCAAAAGGAACCAAAAGGTGAATAAAACTGTCAGCTTCATAATCATCATGGGAATATGGAATAGAATGGGTGAACATCCGTCTGCGCTCGTTAGTATCAAATCCGATCTTGACCGGCGCCCGTACCAAACGTGCAACCACTGCAGATAAGCGATGCCACTGTTCAGTATCAATAACCACATCGTATCGACCGCGTAGCGCCTGGATTAACTCGCGGGGTCGGTCGTAGCAGAGAATGGTGTCCACTACGTGGGTTAGTGAAAAAACACCGACGTTACGTTGTTCTGCAAGTATTGTGATTTGTGCATGGGGATACATACTCTTGAGAGTACGAATTACAGGAGCCAGCAGGACAGCATCGCCGATGCCGCCGGGACGGATGATAAGAATAGAGCTTACGTCACTTATTTGACGATGTGCCTGTGGAACGAACATGATACTGAAGAGTCGCCCAAGATAGTTATCCGCAAATTTTATTAAAATGATATTCATGCCAAGCACTCAGGCTAACTCCGCAACTCATTACTATCCCCGCAATCAATGAAACGATTTGTTAACTACCAAGATGAACATCACCTAAAAGACGGTAAACGTCCATAGTTTTTTTAGCTGATTCAGCCCAACTGAATTTTGAAGCCTGTGCCAAACCAATAACTTTTAGCCTGTTAATCAGATTTTCATCATTCCACGCAAATGCAATTTTTTCTGCAATGTCTTCAGAGGATAAGGGATTAAAATATAAAGCGGCCTCTCCACCTACTTCCGGAATTGAACTGCTCTCGGAACATATAACAGGACATCCCGAAGCCATTGCTTCGACTACTGGTAGCCCGAACCCTTCGAAAAGTGATGGAAAAACCATAAATCTGGCCAAATTATAAAGGTAAGATAAATCTTCCTTAGGAAGATATCCAAGCCATCTAACCCGTGATAACAAACCAAGACGTGATATCACCTTCATCAGTTTTGTCTCCGCATCCATAGGTGCCCCGGTAAGCAGAAGAGATCCATCAAAAACTCCACTATCTACAAGTATTTTAACTGCTTCGAGAAGACGCTGATGATTTTTGTGGGGCCAAAGAGCAGCGGGATACATAATGAAAGGGCGATCTATCGCGTACTTAGCTATAATTTCTGAAAGCGTAGAAACATCCCTGATGCAAAACTCGTCACCGCAACCAGAATGTACAACATGAATCTTTCCAGCATCGATGCCATACTTTTCAATTAGGCACGCTCCTGCATGCTCTGAAACAGTTATGATTGCATCTGCTTCATGAACTGATGAGAGATAGCTCTTCCTTCTTGTGTCAAGTTCGCTGCGAGAAAAAAACTCCGGATAAAATTCCTGCTGCATATCGTGAAAAGTAAGAACAGACGGATATGGTAACCCAGGAGGATTAAGCACGGTAAGCGGGTGATGCATAACGTCAACCGGCAAGTTATCAAGTTCACGACAAAGTGTATCGAAGCCGCTAATTCGCTTTATCAATCCACGCATGATCCAACGAGCACTGTACTCCTGATACGAGTATACCTTCAGACTAAAATTAGCAGCGTGAACATTAAGTGAAGAAACAGCGTCTTCATTGCAGAGAACAATGTACTGATTTTCAAAATTAATTTTTTGCAGTTCAATAAGCAGATTTGTAACGTAGGTTTCTACACCGCCGCATCCCGGAGTATATCCAATCAGGTTAATGGCAATTCGCATCATTTCCCCTGGTTCTGTTACGTACTCTCTCATAATCTGCGGAAAGCAGAGATTCCCGTTTCATTACTTGCATTACAAGCGAAGAGAACAGTGAACTTGTAATGATCTTGAAAATAATGTTTGAAAACTCCTTTTTACAGAAAAGATGGAGGTTGTGTCCGTTGCTAATAAAACGAAGTCCATATTTATCGGCAATTTTTTGCAGGCTTTTTCTGGTGTAGAATGATATATGCTGACCATGTTCAAGACCATAGTACCACCAGTCATCCAGACGCGGTGGATGGTAAGGAAGTAACAATGTCGTAAAGAGGATGTTCGGTGATAGGCCGAATAATTCAGACATGGTCTGATGCGGATCAGTCAAATGTTCAAATAGTTCAGTGGCTGTAAGCAACTCGAACTGACCGCTGTCACATGAATTCAAAGCAAAGTCTTCGGCAAAAATATTTTGGCAGCGACTGTCATACCAGTAGTAATCAAATCCAGCGTCCCTCATCAGTCGTGTATAGAGACCCGTTCCACCGCCATAGTCTATAAAACGACCATTGGCATTAAATAGTACTGAAATCAAAGAACTGGAAACTTTTGCAAACCACAGATTTCTTTCAACTAATCCTACATCACTTAAAGAAATTACCGATGAATATGCTTCATCCAGCCAGACAGGATTAACTGCAAAAATAAAACCGCAAGAAACACATTTTCTGAACTCGGCTTTATAATTCTTCAGAATTGTAGCACTGCCAAAAAACTCTGTATCGGCACTACAAATGGAACAGATCATCAAATAAGCCCCCGCACCGCTGCAACAAGTCTCCTGATTCTAGATGACCCACTAAACATATTTTTTCCGGTAAAACTGTCTGCGTCATAATTCGCCTCAATGGATGAAGGATGAAGCATCGGAAATTTCATTCCTTCG
>JBGSQR010000522.1:0-2046 GCA_041737975.1 Geobacterales bacterium
GTGAATTGATAATAAAGCCTTGGAATTTTCTAGAGAGCCTAGTGTGCTGAAATAATCTCTTAAAGTAATAATGGATGGATTGTTATTGGTTGTCTTTGCAGCAGAGTATGGGCGGCTGTTATAAAAAAATAATAGATAAAGATTTTCGCCGGAAACAACTTTGATAAATCCCGTAAAAACATGCCCCGGAGCGCACAATTCTTCAAGAATATGCTCAATTGGCTCAAGCGTGAAAGCCTGCGGGGGCATTATTATTTTGCCGGATGGTAAGTTGATAATTGACATAGGGTAACTATAGAAATTTTTTTCTCTATGTCAAGGGAATAAGCAGTCTGATACACCTGTTGAACAAGTCTCAAACCCCTCATAATTATAAGACAATTGTCCTGGAAGCGAATTAATCAATACGGAGTTTGCAAATGGTTTCCTCAGTAATATCATTTGTAACCATTCTGATTGTCTCTTCGCCGTTGTGCCTCACTAAAATTCTACAGGAAACACCTGGTTCGGCCTTGGTATAGCGCAACAGAATTCGTAGGGAAATGCCCAGATATTCTTCACCCTGTTTTCCAATCAGGATGCCGACCGGGCCGTTGCCGTCAAGCCAGTGAAAAGAGGTTTCAAAATTCTGCAAAGCTTTTTCAAGCTTGTTATTATCGTTCTCGTCCCTGCCGATGATTGCTTTGGTGCGGTCACCCAAGCGGAAGTGGCGACCGATTTTAAGTAGTTTGAAATCACGCAGGTCAAGCTCGTCTGAGTGGGTGAAGATGTCCTTCATTTTCGGAACAAATGACAGCTCTGTCAGATGGCATCCACCGGCCGGTGTGGGATAGTCCTTTACTCCGGTCTGTTCTGCCAGACGGAACTGCTCCTGACGTGAACGTCCCTTGATGGCAAGCAGCCTGCTTCTGTCAACCCAACCCTCAATTTCCGGTTTGGTAGGTTCAAAATGCTGGGCTGATAGGGGTCTCAATATCAGACCGCTAAAGCCGCTTTCCCGTTCTATCAAGATCATTCGATCGAATTTCTGACTCATGGGGCGCTGGCCCAGTACCTCGCCTGTAACCAGAAAGTCGGCCCCTATTTCCTGCATGTATTCTCCGGCCTTTTTCAGAAAGTAAATGTGACAATCTACGCAAGGGTTGATTGCTTTGCCATATCCATGCAGTGGGTTTCTAACCATTTCCATATATTCAAGACCAAGATGGACGGTGTGTAACTGAATCCCAAGCCGCTCTGCACTTTTGCCGGCTTCGTTCTGGATTGACAGTTTGGTATCTTCTTGAAAGGCAAATGGCATTACAAAATTGATTCCAATGACTTCTATGCCCATATCAAGCATCATTTTTGCAGCCAGAGTGGAGTCGAGACCACCTGACAGAAGGGCGACAGCTTTGCGTTTCATAAGCATTCCTGTTTTGACAGTGATTTAACTTTGAATTGATGCCGGGAATATCCAGGTTGGTAGTCAGGTGATTTACTCGGTCAATAAAATTAGAATTAAAGCTAGCACAATCCGGACGGATATGTAAAGATAAGCGGGTTAAAGCTGCGGTAAATCGATAAAAAAAGCTTGCTTTTGGCGAATCAGCGTGGTATTTAACATAAAATTTTTTGTTACTTACAAAAAGTGAGCTCGCAAGGCTCACTTTTTTGTTTCTAAAGAGGTTTTTTAGGATATGTCACTTACCAAAGATGAAATTTGTGATCGTATTAATGCAATTCTTCAGCCGATCCTGAAATCATTACAGCTTGAGCTTGTTGAGATCGAGTACAAAAGAACCGGCAAAGAGGCTGTACTGCGTCTGTTTATAGACAAAGACGGTGGAGTAATGCTGGATGATTGTGCTGAAGTCAGTCGTGAGCTGTCACTTGTACTGGATGTTGAAGATGTTATTCCTTGTGAGTATAACCTTGAAGTTTCCTCACCAGGCCTGGATCGCCCGCTGAAGACTGTTGCTGATTATGATCGTTTTCAGGGCAGACTGATCAAGGTGAAAACCTATGAGCCGTTTGCTGATGATGCCGGCAATAAACGCAAAACTT
>JBGSQR010000626.1:0-11421 GCA_041737975.1 Geobacterales bacterium
TGATCTTGTAATTGAAGTAGCACGTGAATTAATATCATTTACGTCACTACTTTGAGCTTTTTCACCCGTACATTGATAAGTTCTTTTTATCAACCAGTTAGGTCTGCAAGCAGTGTACGAAGCGTTGACTTGACCTTCAAACTGCTTACAAGATGGTAAAACTTGCAGACCGGAATTCATAAAATTTATTTTGGTGTTAATTCCGTCAATCTGTTCATCTCTCAATTTGCAATCAAGATTATCTTCAAGCGATTCACAACCATCAGCTATACCTTCGGCTGAAATATCTTGAATGTATTGATATGTATATGACCATGTTGCATTACCGCTTTGCTCTTTACTTTCTGTGCAGTAAGCTGGAAATCCTACACCTGTACTGCTGTTAAAATCTCTTTGCCGCTGCACTGACCTACCGACTGTTTCATTGCATTATATAAAACCTCAGCTGTTGTGAATTTGCTTTCATTTTTATTGATATCTGTAATTGCAACAGTGACATGTTCCGCTGCAGTCATTTTTTCGTGTTCAATAACATTTCCTCTACTGTTTTCCTGTAGCTGTTTAAAATCAATTCCTAACACTCCTGCAGCTTTCTGCCAGTTTGCTTCTAGTTCTGCTTGAGTGATATCGGTATTTTTTGCTGATTTGATTTGAAGCTGGACGAGATTATCAACCTGTTTAGGGTTTAGATTTGGGAGCCTGTTACTGATATCTACTCTTAAATCCTTTGCATTTTTGATAGCATTGTGTGATGAAGAAAAAAGGAAATTCAGTTCTTCAGGAATTCCTCTTACTTCTGCATGTATCATTCCGACTTCATTAGCTTTCAACTTGATACCATAATCATTATTAACTAAAACCATAGCTGCTTCATTATTCTCAAATTGCTGAATCAATTTCTGGTTTGTGAATATTGCTTTGTTCTCAAGTGTTGAAAAAGTGCCGTCAGCTTTCTGAACGGTGTTGATTGCACACAGATGTCCATGCAGGTGCGGATCAATAGCTGTAACTTTTTCCGACTCTGAACCTTTTGTAGCTCTGGAAACACTATGAATTGAAAGAAGTCCAAGCATATCTCCTTCAACTCTTCTTGTAACGCCATCTATTGTCTCTCTTCCTTCAATAAAGCGTTCTGAAAATTCAGCTGTATTTTTGAATGTCTGCTTTAACTCGTTTAATAGTTTCTCGTCACCAAAACAAAGCCCTGCAACTGAGATTGATTTTGATAATGTTATAGGCAGGTCTGTAGCCGCATTTTTTGAATGATCTTCTTTTCCAACAAGTTTGTTTTCGCCGTCTTTGTCATATCCTGCGGCAAGGTTCGCAACTTGTTCAAAATCAACAGGCTTTCCTTCAAGTCCCATCTTCTGTGCAAGATATCCTACCCACTGGCAAGCCTCTCCGTTTTCTTTGCCGAAAAAAGCATCTTTTTGGTAGTAATATTCTACAAGTTTTTTTCCTGATATTTTCATGGGTTTCATTATTTGCCTCGTTTCTTCCTGTGCTGAATATCTGTCTGTTGGAACAGTGGCAACTGTTGCCAGATCGGGTGCGGTTTAGAAGTCAGAAATTCTTTATTGTGTGCGATGTCGATCATTGTTCTTAGTTTATCGAAGTTTGTATTTTTTCCGCCTGTCATTATCGTGTACCTGCTTTCAATGATTTATAATTCAGTGTTGACATATAAATAATTCCTGCAACAATCATTAATTGAAACGATGGCATTTGTGTAAGATCACCTGTAAGTTTTCCGGTTGATTTTAAGATGATTGCCGGAATAATAAAAAGGCTGAGAATAAAAAATAGTTTCATTGAGAATTGATTTACTAATTGTTCGATTTCTGTTTTCATGGTTTTGTCTCCTGTTCTTTTTATTTTTTTCCTTCTATATATATAACGCCGGTTTTTTAGGAAAAAACAAAAGTTGATCAGGATTATTTTAAAAGTAGAATTGTCAAAAATGCCTCTTTATTTCCTCTTGAAAGATAAATTGCTAACAAAATTATCGGTATGGAATAATATATAATCAAGCTGGCTATCAGGTTAAGACATCTCTTTTTCTCTTTTGTTAATTCCATAATTTTCTCCTTGAATAAAAAAAGCCGGAGATTTCTCTCCAGCTTTTTTGTAGTTATTGCAATCTGTTTTAGATTGTTGCACCGAGTGTGGTTACGATGCTGTCTGCTTTAAGAAGAACTCCACCGCCAAGAAGGGCGGGTAGGGCTTGTAATACGGCTCCACGAATGGCGGTAACTGCACCGAAAACGATAGCGGCTACACCGCCAACGAAGCCGATAGGACCCTTTAAAACACCGTCCACGCCTATATGGTAAACATCGTAGGCAAAGACTGTTGAGCTTGTTGGAGCCGTAACTGCGTGTGCTATTCCTGCATACATGCAGACCATAACTGCTGTTACTGCTAACTGACTAAACTGATACTTCCCGATTTTTACATTCATCTTTACTTCTCCTTTATGTCTTGCTCCTTTCAATGTTATTGTTTGATTACGCCTCTGCCGATTTACTTTATTTTCTCCTTTCCTGTTATTTCAATCGTGCAGAATTCTGCACAATCAATTTAAAGCGATTTAAAGCGTTTTAGACCTCTTCAAGCGGTCAGCATATAAGCTGAATGTCTTAAACGTCTTTAAAGCCGGTTTCTGTTCGTCGCTTATACGAGATGCTGGCGTTGATGTTGTCTTACGTTTAATAAATCTGTAAGTAAAGAATATTGCAGCAAAAACTAATGCTGGAATAAACAAGACAATCGCTATTTGAATTATTGCAATTAACAATTGAATAGAATGTGTAAGCGTTAGTGCAACTATGTGTTCAATTATTTCGAGCATTTTTCACCTCTCATATTTTTGATAAGTTGACTGATTACCGGAACTCCGTCTGTTATGTACAAAGTGATCGTTATTAACGAAACAATAATTATCGGAATTATTGCTACGTCTACAAATGTGTCAGCTTTTAAGTTTAAAGCTAATCCGAAAGCGATTGCTGAGATAACTGCCACAACCATATAGACAAATGTTTTTACAATTGTAGTAAATGTTAGTTTTGCGATGTCTTTTGGTTTCATAATATTTCTCCGTACTGCTTCAGTATTTGTATTTGTACGTACTCAGGTAATTGCTCAAAAGATATTGCTCTTTTATCTGCAAGCGAACTTGCTACATACATAAGTTTTTCATCGTCAACATCTCTGATATATCCGCCGTTACCGGATTTTTTCGGTGCTGTTATATTTTGATATGCTGAAACTATGTAAAAAATGCCGATGATGCAAAGACCTGTAAAGAATATCTGATACATGTTTAGCCTCCTGTTTTTATCTGTTTAACTTTTTTTGTGATTAAATAAACAATTTCTATTGCACAAAATATTGCGATTGCTCGTAATCCGAATTTCACAAATGTTTCCGACATCATTAAAAACAGGAATAAAATTGTTGCTGCTAACATTGAAAGGGTTCCAGCCAAAAATATTCCAAGTAATTTAGCTGTTGATATGATTGTCAGTTTTGTTTTTGCTTTTAATTCGTTATTCATGGTTTTTCTCCTTCTTCCTGCTGATTTTTTCTATATCTTCAAGTGTAAATCTCAATGTTCGTAATCCAAATTTATGAGATGGTACAATTCCACGGACTGACCATTTATAAAGGGTGTGGTGTGATATTCCGATAATTTTAGCTGCCTCTTTTATGTTTAAATATTCCTTCGCAAATTCTTTATTCATTTTTTTGTCACTCCTTTTGAATTTCGCTTCTATATATATAACGCTGGCTTTTTCGGAAAAAACAAAAGTTGATCTGATTTTAATAAAAAAAAGGTGCTATCATTTCTGACAACACCTTTAAAAACCCTCTTTTAGAGCACACTTTTTACTTCTAAATCTAAAAGGCTGGAGACCTCATCCGACATCTCTTCGCATTTTCAATTGATCTCTTTACGTAATTTTCTCTTAATTCTTGATGAACTGGTTTGTTATCCCAGACTTTTCTTTCATTCATGATCCTGCTCATAATTTCTTCATCGCTTGCACTTAGACAAAGTAAAGCAAGTATGTAACTAAAATCTGTGTCACTTTCATTGCCCTTATTATATTTTTCACGAGTAATATTTATAGTTTTCGTTTTAATTACCGGATAAATCCTTGCCTCTTCCGTTTTAACTATGTCTATTACTGGAAGGGTAGCCAAGCCCTCAGTTATACTAATGAGCCTTGCTATCGGAAAATTTGGCGTGTACTTTTCTTTGAAATTCCGAAAACCAGGGCAGCGATACCATCTGTGTGTTGCTGTTGCCTGTGTATCTGCTTGCTCTGCTTTAATATGTGCCATTTTTTCGTCGTATGACATTTTTCTATCTAAATGCCTCCATACCTGAAATTTTCCGGCTGACGTGCTTACAACAAGCGTACCTGGTCTTTTTGACCATTTAACTGCTTTTTCTGCAGAAACATCGTCAAACAAAATATATTCGTCTTCTACGTCAAATGCTGGTCGGACATAGATATCAAGATTTCTACGTGATTTTTCAATACAGAATTCAATATCAGATAGATTTGCATTACGTTGTAAATCTTCATTTTTGAACCAAGCGACAGGGTGACACCATTCTGTCATCTTGTTTTGCTTCTGACTGTATGTAATTCCGTGGATGCCGAAATGAAATTGACCTCCAAAGAATTTATGAAGCATGTGATAAATATTTGTTGTGATGTCTTTAACGGTTGGTTTTGAATATGTGGTTGTCATTTTGATTTTATCCTTTCGCTTTTTTGCTATTGAAGTAAAAAGTGTGCTCTAAAAAAAGGTTTTCGCTTATTGTTTTTGATTTATTAGGGGAGGCGTCTTTAGACGCTCACCCTATTTGTATCTATAGATACATTATAGGGGGGGCAGCTCATCCTAGTGTTTCCGCCGATTGCGACGATGGTTTCTGAAATGGGTTTCCCCCCGCAGGGGACCTTTTTTCCCCCCGCAGGGGACTGATTACACATATTTCCCCCTTCAGGGGACTGGCTTCCCCCTGCGGGGGACTATCTTTTTTATCCTCGATTTTAATTTTTTCTATGTGACATTTTTCACCAGCATTGAAAGTGAATGTTTTTAGAAATATTGGCGTGAGTTCAATAAGTGCATTTTTTATTGTGTCCCTGTTTTTGCAACGTTGTTTGCTATTGTCATTTTTCATATCGAGCCATCCTTCAAGTGTTTCTTGATTGAAATCAGAACCGCTATTTGAAGAGAAATATAGGAACAACGCCCGTGCTGTTGGGCTGGTGATTTTTTGTATCTGTTCAAAATTTACCAGCCAGCCGTAATCATCACAAAGCTCCGCAAAACCCTTACTGATTGTTAAAGTCAGATTTTTTTGACCAGCATCTAAGCTGAAATTATATAAATACCGCTGGGTGGTAACGGAACCATCGGCGTCATGCCAGAATGCGTGATAAGAAAATAGGCGTTCTAATGTTAAGAGCAATTTTGCTTTGTCGTGGCTGCGGATATATTTTTTTGCAAATTCTGTATAATTAATTACTACCGACAAAACAGCGGTGCTAAGGTCATTTGTATCAGTTCCAGTAACAATTTTATCCTTGTAGTCTTGAAATACCTTGATTGCTGCAATAAGCACAAAAATATCACCTGGCGTTATTGTCTCGTCTGCTTTGGTTGTTATTTTTCCGCCATCCGGTAATATTCTTTCATGCCGCCAGCCCCTGACTCGCTTATTCGTGACTTCAAACGGCAAATATTTGCAGATTTTGTAGTAAACAGAAACTTCATGCGGCTCTCTCTTACGTTTCCGCTTCCATTTTTCAACTGCATTTTGATTAGCAAAATATTGTTTTCTTGCGAGCGACAGGTGCTCTCTTAATGTTTTAACAACCCGCATGTTGTTTCCCCTTTGATACTGCTGGTTTTGTTTTCACTGGTTTTTCATCACAGGTCAAAGTTTCGACCTCATACATTTTTTGACGAGTTTTATCGAACTTCATTGTGAATTCGATTTCCGCCCCGTGCCTGTTTTTTACCATTGAGAACAAAACAGGGACTTCCGGAGCCTTCCGTGCTTCGTTTAATTTTTCCTTGTCAACCGGCTTCCATACTCCGTTATCATCCATTTCCGCCAGCCGCATAATAATTCCCATATCCATGTCGCTTTCAATGTCTCCGGCTTCTTTAAATGCTTCCATGCTGGTCAGGTGGTAGCCGTTGCGGTTTAAAGACGTTAGGACAACACTCTGGGCGTTATATATTTCGTTGATGGCGAGAATTTCCTGCAGGTTTGCTGCAATCCTGAGTCGGGTATCGTCAATGTCGCTGCGGAGTGGAATGCGTTGAAGGTAATCCCAAACGATGATTATCTGTGGTTTTTCCTGGCTATCTGACGTGTCGGGGTCGCTCAAAACGCCCTGAATGTAGGTATGAACGTCATTAACGCTTTTAGGTGAGGTGATAAAAATCCGGTCAAGACGGGTTTCAACTTTATTAAAAGCCTCGTCAATTTCTGCATCGGTCAATTTGAAGTCGTCCAGGTCGTCGCATTTGACCAGCCCGCCATTACACAAGAGCCGTTCAACGACCTTGTTCTGGTGCATTTCATACGTCATAATGAAAACTAGAATACCCTGCCCTGCCAGTTCAAGTGCCGCCTCTGCGGACATATAAGCCGATTTGCCGGTACCAGGCATACCGCCCAGGATTACGAGGCGATGGTCTTTTTTGAGATGAAAGCCAATGCCTGGCATATTAATTTTAGCAGGTGGGTTAAGGCGGTCTTTTTTATATTTAGCGTTAATTGCTTTTGCCAGGTCGCTTGCTTTCATGATTTATCCTTTTACGTTTATGCCGCTTCAAAGTGAAGCCGGTTTTTGTTGTGTAGTGCAGGGCGGTTTAACACCCTGCACCGCTGTTCAGCCTAATAATCCTAATTCAAATTCCTCTTCAGACCATCCACACCGTTTACTGCAGAATTTAGTCTGCAGTCCGGTAGTTACTTGTTGCAAAACACGTAGTAAAACATTCTCAAGCCTGATAATTCGTTTTCGATCCGCTGTAACGCCTCGTCGTATTCAATCTGGGTTCCGTCTGTGTAGAAAAATAGATCTTTGTATTTCACACATCGCCCAGCGGCTAAATACTTAGCCGCTTCATTTATTTTTTTAACTCTTGGTAACATTAGATATCCTTTTGTGATTAGAATAATGAAAGCTGTTGCAGACCCGATTTAACAACGATTTTGTTAGTTTTCTTAACAATCGGTTTTGTTGTGATTGTTATTTCTTGAAACGGAAGAAACTGATTTTTACTGTTGATCTCTTCAACGCCGCTTTTGATTTTATTTTTCAATGTGTCAGCACTCATGTTGATGCTTTCTGCATACTCAAGAAATGTTCCACCGTTGTTTACGTGATTGATTGCATCTTTAAGAATTCCGGCAAAAAATGGACTTTTTAAACAATTTGCAATCATATTTTCCTGTACTGATCTTTCTGATCTTTCGATAATTACTTGTTCAACACTCTGGCAGGAAGGTTCCCATCCAGTTGCCTCATTGTATTGTTCATAAGAAATTAATTCGTCTGGTCTTTCCTTATCTTTTTTATTGCAATTGACTTCTACTAATTCACCGTTTTTTTCTATTTTGATTTTTTTATTACCAGCAAGAATAAAATTGTCAGGGTTAGATGCATTCCATCTCATTATCTTTTCGATGTATGCGTCATTTGGCAAAGGTGCTGGATATTTTTCACTTGGTTTATATCTAAAAAGTATTCCGACAATAATACTGACTAACTCATCCTTTTTATCTTCGCTTAACCATTTCATTCTTTTTTCAACAATTTCATTCACTCTGTTTAATAGTTCTATCGCAGTTTCGTTAGTCATAATATGTTCTCCGTTTTCTTTTTTTAATCTCATTGTTTATGTTCTAAAAATAGCTCTGTTTAGTTTTGTTGTCGAGAATAAAAATCAATTAAAACAGCTACTTATATCATGTTAAATGTCACTTTTAACCATGTTTTATAGTTGAAAAGTGCTATCAAAATATGACAACAGAACATACGAAATGACCCGATATTTACGGGAAAAATGAAATTGATTGAGGGCTGGAATTCTTACTTGACAAAACGTTTAAATTATTTATTACTAATGATTGTTAATTTTGAGGGTTTATTGACAGGAATTAAAAACAAAGGCAAGAAACTGATTTTTGGCGGGTATTATTTGGAATGATTGTAATGATTTAATGTTTGTAAAGTCTGGTGATTGGTTAACAAAAAGATAAAATCGAAGGCAAGAAACTAAGGTCAGCGGCAAAGGCAAGAAACTGATTTTAGGGCTGGTGAGTTTTGTTATTGACGAACTTGTAATATATAGATATCAGCAGTCAAATTTGGGTGCTTCAAAGTCGATTTTGAACGTGTTTTAGTCATTTATATATGAGTAAGATGTGTTCTCACTGCGATTTGAGTAATATCGATGTTACTGAAATGACGTTTTTTTGATTGAAATTAGTAGGCTGTTTTATAGAAAACTCCGTGGTAGTCGTGGCATTTGTTAAAAATTATGGTTTTGGGTTTTGGTTGTTGTCTATTTTAGCAAGATAGTGTCATAAGGATTTGTCATTGACGGATATAGTTTAATATGAAATCCGTGTGAGGTTTGGCGGGATTTTTCAGGGTAGGGTGGGATGTTGGTTTGGGTTAAACTCTTTTAGTTGTGATGCCCATCCGTTGACCTGGATGTTAAAGTGGATTTTGTATAAAGTTTTACCAGATAAAGAAAGATGTTTCTTTCACAGTGGTTTTTTACTAGATTGAAATTTCCTATCTCTGATTAAATCACCGGTTTGCAGCACTGATCTTAGTCCTGAATAATTCATTTGATTTACCATAAAATCCACAAGGTTTTATAGTTGACAAAACAGGAGCTATTACGATATAAGTGAAAACCCTGCTACACGGGTTGCTACACCAGCACCGCCACAACATATAGTATTCGGTTTTTGATATAGTAGGATTGTTTAACGGTAATTAGTAAGGATTTCAACCGGTTAGAGTGAAGTAAACAGGAGGGTCGTTGTGGTGTTTACCCGTCCCTGTTTCGCCCACCAAAACACAGGGGGAAAGGATTCCTTTCCCCTCTTTTTTTTCTTTGAAACCGAATAGCAAATATTCGGGGTTGTAGCTCAGTTGGTTAGAGTGCCAGCCTGTCACGCTGGAAGTCGCGGGTTCGAGCCCCGTCAACCCCGCCATTTAAAAAGGTACCCGCTGATAAAGCTGGTACCTTTTTGTTTTTCTGACTATATATTTCAGTATTGCTATGTTAAAGGCTTGTCTTTTTGCTTAGTCATTATAGCCAGGTTAACGGCTGTGTAGTTTAAACTAATTCTTTACGGTTTATCTTTAGCAACACCAAAGTCTCCCAGTTTCAGCCGTTTCATTTTCTCGACAAGGGTTGTTCTGTTTATTCCCAATAAAATTGCTGCCTTTGCCTTGACTCCTCCAGAAAGTTGTAAAGCCTGCATGATAAGCCTACTCTCAATCTCTGCGATTGAGGCTACCATGTCGATGCCTTTATCAGTTAAACTGAGTGAGGTGTCGCTTGTTGACTTGCTGTTGGCACACATGTCTATTGGCAGGTCGTCTATCTGAATAGCGTCACCTTCTGTTAAAGCTACAAGTCTCTCAACCAGGTTCTCAAGTTCCCTGACATTTCCGGGCCAGGAATGCAATTCAAGGGTCTCCAGGGCCTGTTTACTGATGGTCATAGTGGGGCGGCCCATTAACTGGCAGTATTTTTGGAGAAACTTCCAGACCAGAGCCATGATATCCTGTTTACGGTCGCGCAACGGCGGTAGGTGCAGTGGGATGACGTTGATTCGATAGAAGAGGTCTTCTCTGAAATTACCGAGTCTGACTTGATTTTCCAGGTCAAGATTCGTGGCTGAGATGACTCTTACGTCCAGTTTAATAGGCTTGTTGGAGCCGACCCTTTCCACTTCCTGTTCTTGTAGCACACGCAGGAGTTTGGTCTGTAGCAACTGGGGCATGGTGCCGATTTCATCCAGGAAGATGGTCCCATAATTTGCTGACTCGAATTTTCCAGCCTTATCTCTGATTGCCCCGGTAAATGAACCTCGCACATGACCAAAAAGTTCACTTTCCAGTAATGACTCGGGAATTGCTCCGCAGTTGACGGCAATAAAAGGCTTATCTTTTCTTGTCCCATTGAAGTGAAGAGCTCTTGCAACCAGTTCCTTGCCGGTACCGGACTCGCCGGTAATTAAAACGGTTGAATCGGTCCTGGTGATACGGGACATTCGTTCGAACAGTTTTTTCATTATTGGAGATTCGCCAATAATGTGGCTGAATTCAAAACGTTCGTTAAGCTGTTTTCTTAGATAATTATTTTCTGAGATCAGTTGCTGCTTTTCCAATGCTTTGACAACTACGATCTTTAATTCTTCGAAATTAATCGGCTTGGTTATGTAATCAAAGGCGCCTTCTTTCATTGCACTGACAGCAGTTTGTGCCGAGGCGTGCCCCGTAATCACAATTACTTCTGTTGATGGAGAATATAAGCGGGAGTGCTGAAGGATATCGATGCCGCTCTTGTCAGGAAGAAGCAGATCGGAAACTATTAGTTCAAAATGCTCTCGCTCTAAAATTTCCAGGGCTTCACCACCTGTTGCTGCCGGTACAACATCATAGCCGGAAGATTTAAGCAGCATTTGCAGGGCTCTGCGGCCAAGGTCATCATCATCTATCAGCAGAATGCGTGTCGCTTGTTTCATCAATATCCTCTGAGGTGTGAAGTGAGGGTATTTAAACGGTAATTGTAACTAAATGCAACGGTAATCTTGACTGAAAAATTGAATATATATGAAATAACCCCGCTTTCATGGATAAAAGCGGGGTTGTTTTAGTCTTCAGTGATTGTACTGATGGATCGTTCCAACCCATCCATCAGTAGTGTAAGTTCATCATCTGTGATTGCCAAAGGTGGGAAGATTACGACTGTGTTGCCAAGGGGCCTGGAAAAAATGCCATGTTTTCTGGCATCTCTGCAGACCTGAATGCCGATTTTATGCTCCCAGGGGTAGGGTTCTTTTGTCTGTTTGTCGGCTACAAGTTCAATTCCTGCTGCCAGTCCACACTGTCGAATGTTGCCTACATGCTGCAGCAGAGCAATTTTAGCCAGTCTTTTCTCCAGCCAGGCAATCTTTGGTTGTAAAGTATCCAACAGTCGATCTGTTTCAAAAAGTTCGAGGCTTTTTAAAGCTACGGCGCAGGCCAGCGGGTTGCCTGTAAAGGTGTGTCCATGAAAGAATGTTTTAAGCTCAGCGTATTCGCCTAAAAAAGCTTTGTAAACTCTTTCAGTCGTGGCGGTAACGGC
>JBGSQR010000040.1:0-2717 GCA_041737975.1 Geobacterales bacterium
GGTCGTGGTGGATACAGTCGCTCTCTGGATGCTTCCAGGCTGCTTTTTCAGGCGCGTGAATCAATTGCCGGACTATTTGCCATATCGGACTCATCGCGTGTTGTATTTACTCACAATGCCACTGAGGCGCTTAATATGGCACTACGTGGCACCCTTAATCCAGGTGATCATGTAATTACAACCAGCATGGAGCATAATTCTCTGTTACGCCCGCTGTATCTGCTGCGTCAGCAGGGTGTTGATGTTACTATTGTTGAAGCTGATGGCAATGGAGTTGTTAATCCGGATGATATCAGGCGTTCGTTAAAACCTGAAACACGAATGATTGCTGCTGCTCATGTTTCAAATGTATCCGGGATTATCCAGCCAATAGATGCATTTGGTAAAATAGCACGCGAGGCCGGGGTAATGTTTTTGGTCGATGCTGCCCAATCGGCAGGGAATATTCCGATTGATGTGGGGCAGTCCGGTATCGACCTGCTGGCTGTGCCGGGACACAAAGGTCTGCTTGGGCCCCAGGGCACCGGTTTTCTATATGTGGCGTCATCAGTTAATCTCAGGCCTTTACTGGTCGGTGGCACCGGTGGACATTCTACCCTGGAAGATCAGCCCGTCTCTTTCCCGGACGGGTTTGAAGCGGGAACTCATAATCTCCCCGGTATTGCCGGTTTAAAAGCAGGTATAGAGTTTGTGCAGCAGCAAGGCGTGACGGTTATTGGTGATCAGGAACGCAATCTGGTGAAAATTGTTGCTGACAGATTTTCTTCAATTGAATCTATTAAAATTTACGGACGGGCAGTACCAGAATACTGCGGCGGTCTGCTCTCCTTTACGGTTGATTCAATCGACCCCTCATCGCTAGCGTTCATGCTTGATCAACATTATGATATTGCCGTGCGTGCCGGTTTGCACTGCTCTCCTACGGCACATCGCACACTGGGTACTTTCCCTGGCGGAACAGTCAGGATCAGCCCCGGCTATTTCAGTACCAGCGCAGAGGTTGCTATTTTCTGCGATGCCGTTATAGAATGTATCAGACAGCAAGATTAACTTTAATGAAAGGACAACATGAAAAACTTCATCCTTGATACAAATGTACTTCTGCATGATCCACAGGCTGTTTTCAAGTTTCAGGACAATAATATCTTTATCCCGATTACTGTAATTGAAGAGGTTGACCGCTTTAAAAAAGATATGAATGAAACCGGCCGCAATGCCCGTCAGATTTCTCGTATTATAGATACTATGCGCGAGAAGGGCTCTCTGGCATCAGGTATAACAATGCCTGGCGGAGGCATGCTACGGGTGGAACTGTTTTCTGAGAAATATTACAGCAATCTTCCGGTTGACCTGCGGGTGGACAGCGGTGACAACCGAATTCTGGGAGTTGCCCTGGCTGTCCGGGAACGTCATCCCGATATGCAGGTTATATTTGTTACCAAAGACACAAACCTGCGTATCAAGGCCGATACGATCGGTCTGCATGCAGAAGACTACGAGTCTGACAAAATTGATATTCAGGAGTTGTATTCCGGTACACGCACTATTGAGATGACCGCCGAAACAATTGATCGTTTTTATGGTCAGGGTTGGCTGGATGCTACGGAAGGTTATTCTGCAAATGAGTTTGTAACTTTAGCTGACAGTTCTAATGCATCACATACGGCAATCTGTCGCTTTGACGCCGCCAGCAATAAACTTGTTCCGGTAAGAAAAGTTCCCAAAGAGGGGATCTGGAGCCTGTTTGCCCGCAATCGGGAGCAGTCATTTGCCATGGACGTGCTAATGGATGATTCCATCAAGCTTGTGACACTGGTTGGTAAAGCCGGAACGGGTAAAACCCTGCTTGCCATAGCCGCCGGTCTGCAAAAAGTTGCCGAGGAAAATGTCTACAATCGTCTGCTGGTTTCACGTCCGGTTTTCCCAATGGGTAAAGACTTGGGATTCCTGCCGGGTGACATTGAAGAGAAGTTGACCCCCTGGATGCAGCCGATCTTTGATAATGTGGAGTTGCTTATCTCCGGTCACGAATCTGAAAAACGTCACAGCAAGGGTTACAAGGAATTGATGGCCATGGGACTGCTGGATATCGAGCCGTTAACCTATATTCGTGGTCGTTCCATTCCCAATCAGTATTTAATAGTTGATGAAGCCCAGAACCTGACGCCGCATGAAATTAAAACCATCGTTACCAGGGTCGGAGAAGGAACCAAGATCATTCTGACCGGCGACCCATACCAGATTGACAATCCATATGTGGATGCATCCAGCAACGGTCTTACTTTCCTGGTGGAAAAATTCAAGGGGCAGAGGATTGCCGCTCATGTGACATTGACCAAGGGCGAGAGGTCAGAGCTGGCTGAACTTGCGGCGAACCTCCTGTAATGCTTGTTCTTGCTATTGAAACATCATGTGATGAAACAGCTGCTGCAGTTGTCAGGGATGGCAGAGAAATATTGTCATCCGTGGTTTCATCCCAGGTCGCCATTCATGCCGAGTACGGCGGAGTAGTGCCGGAAATTGCCTCCCGCAAGCACCTGGAAATGATCTCACCTGTAATTAGTCAGGCTCTCCGTGAGGCCGGCGTCTCGCTGGACGATATTCAGGGCATAGCTGTAACCCGTGGCCCCGGTCTTTCCGGGGCTCTTCTTGTGGGCCTTTCTGCTGCCAAGGCGATTGCCTTTGCCAGAAATATTCCCTGGGTTGGTGTTCATCAT
>JBGSQR010000074.1:0-5337 GCA_041737975.1 Geobacterales bacterium
CATCCAGCGACGTGAAACGACAGGGCGCGATGTGCAGATCGAAATTCTTTTCTGCGGCATCTGTCATTCTGATCTCCATACCGCCCGTGACGAATGGAGCAGTGTCATGCCCACAACCTATCCCTGCGTTCCGGGCCATGAGATTGTGGGACGGGTTACCAAAGTCGGTTCCGCTGTCAAGAAGTTCAAGGCCGGAGATCTGGTAGGCGTCGGCTGTCTGGTGGATTCGGACCACACCTGCCAAAACTGCAAGGATGACCTGGAGCAGCTCTGCCCCGGTTCAACCTTTACCTATAATTCACCGGACAAGCATGGAACAGCTCCGGTCACCTACGGCGGCTATTCTGAAAGTATCGTGGTTGATGAACACTTTGTCCTTCGTATCCCTGCCAATCTCGAGCTGGCCGGGGTGGCGCCGCTGCTCTGTGCGGGAATCACAACTTATTCGCCCATCCATCGCTGGGGTGATATCAAGGGTAAAAAAGTCGGCATAGTCGGTCTGGGCGGACTGGGGCACATGGGGGTCAAGTTTGCCAAAGCATTCGGTGCCCACGTTGTGGTCTTTACTACTTCACCAGGCAAGAAAGAGGATGCCCTTCGCCTGGGTGCGGATGAGGTCATCATTTCTACCAATCCTGAAGAGATGAAGAAACATGCCGGTACGTTCAGCTTCATACTGGATACAATTGCTGCCAACCATGACATCAATGCCTACATAAATATGCTTGGCCGTGACGGCAACATTACTCTTGTCGGCGCACCGGAAACACCTCTCCAGGTTTCTGCTTTTGCTCTGATATTCGGCCGTAAAAGTCTTTCCGGTTCGCTCATCGGCGGTATTGCCGAGACCCAGGAGATGCTTGATTTCTGCGGGTCACACAATATCACATCCGATGTGGAAGTTATCCCGATCCAGAAGATCAATGAAGCCTACGAGAGGATGGTCAAATCGGATGTGAAGTACCGCTTTTCCATTGATATGGCGTCGCTGAAATCTGAATAACAATTGATTGGAAGGAAAAGTGTGAGAGGGGCAGGCGGCTTTTTGATAAGGTTGTCTGCCTTTTTTTTGAAATTCAAGTTGCAAAAATGACTATTATAATGGTCATCATTTGTGTTGTGTATATTAGTCGATTAGCAATAATTTCTTGAAAAAAAATAAAATGACTAATATAGTATGCATTAAATAGCTTTATGGCTATTATCTTGGTCTTTTAGTCTATGGATTGGCAGTGATGAAACAAAGAGCATATTCAAAATACGCAAAAGAAGCAGCTTTTTTACTCGGTCAGCAGATCAAGCTCGGGCGAAAAGAGCGTAAATGGTCTGAGCAAAACCTCGCTGAGAGAGCCGGGATTTCTAGGGCTACTCTCCAGAAAATAGAGTCCGGCGAAGTGTCTCCGTCCATCGGGCTTGTCTTTGAAGTCGCCGCCCTGGTCGGCGTTCCTCTGTTTGAGCAGGAGAGCCGGGCTCTTGCGACCGGTGTTGAACTGACACAAAGCAAAATCGCACTTCTCCCAAAGCGGATCAGAAACAAGACAAAGGCGGTGGATGATGACTTCTAAACCGCAAAATAAAGAAGCGTTCGTCTGGATATGGCTTCCCGGAGAAACGCAACCTGTGGTCGCCGGTAAGCTTGAAACGGATAACGGTATTATCCATTTCAACTATGGCAAAAGCTACCTTGATCGGACAGACGACAAGAATCCTGCAGTTCCAATATACATGCCGGAATTACCTCTGCGGGCCGGGGTACTACCCTTGCTTAACGGTCTGGATATTCCAAATTGTATTCGAGATGCCGCGCCCGATGCCTGGGGGCGACGCGTTATCATTAACAAGCAATTCGGGCTGAAAGGTCGAGATGTGGATACCGGCAGTCTGGATGAGCTCACCTATCTATTGGAATCGGGGTCCGACCGGATTGGCGCGCTTGATTTTCAGCGATCACCAACAGAATACGTTCCCAGAGCTCACAATAATGCTGGTCTGGAAGAATTGCTGGAATCGGCTGAAAGGGTAGAGAAAGGTATTCCATTAACAGCCGAGCTTGATCAGGCACTCTTTAATGGTAGTTCCATTGGAGGTGCCCGCCCCAAGGCTTTGATAGAAGATCGGGGTGCCAAGCATATTGCCAAGTTTTCCTCCAGCAGTGATCTTTACAGTGTTGTCAAATCCGAATACGTTGCCATGAGATTAGCTTCAATTGCCGGGCTGGAGGCGGCAGCAGTCAAGCTGGTTAAAGCGTCCGGCAAGGATGTTTTGTTGATCGAGCGATTCGACCGTAATGCACTTAATTCCGGGTGGACTCGAAAATCCATGGTTTCCGCCCTGACAATATTTGGCTTAAATGAAATGACGGCACGTTATGCCAGTTATGAAGAGTTTGCGGAGATAATTCGGCATCGCTTTACACAGCCGGCAGAAACCCTCAAGGAGCTTTATGGTCGACTGGTTTTTAATGTCCTGTGTGGCAATACTGATGATCATGCCCGCAATCACGCCGCTTTTTGGGATGGGCAAGAGCTGGCTTTGACACCAGCCTATGATATTTGTCCTCAAGGTCGTACCGGTAATGAAGCGACCCAGGCCATGCTTATTACCGGAGAAAACAGGTTCAGTCAGCTCAAAACCTGTCTTGCTGCCGCACACCATTTCCTGCTTTCCAGGCAGGCAGCTGTCGCTGTAATTGACCGGATCGAGGCAGCCATTTGTGATAATTGGGAGAGGGTCAGTGAAGAAGCGGAACTTAGCCCGGTTGATAAAAACTACCTTTGGGGGCGACAATTTCTCAACCCGTTTTCCATCGAGCGATGACAGGCAATTTATGGTATTGGTGAATGATCAGGGAAAGTGGTATGGTGGCTCCGGAATTCCGGTCGATGGCCGCCTGTTGAACAAGCAGATTAATGTCCTATTGTGCGAATAACTGTGAAGGGTTGAGAATATGAACAGCGAAAATATAGTCCAAAAACTCTGGAGTCTTTGCAACATTTTGCGTGGTGACGGCATCAGTTATCATGAGTATATCTCCGAGTTGACGTACCTTTTGTTTTTAAAAATTGCCGAGGAAACCGAGACAGAGGACCTTCTACCTCCTAGATATCGCTGGAAAGATTTAGTCGGCTATAAAGGTGACAAACTGCTGCTTCACTATCAGGAGATGTTAACCCATCTCGGAGGTGAAGCTGCGGAGACGATTCGAGAGATATATGCATTTCCCACCACCGTTTTCAACCACTCGGAAAATCTCAAGGCGGTCATCGACGGCATAAACAAAATCGACTGGCATTCGGTTACAGATGATGGTTTTGGGAAGATCTACGAAGGGCTGCTGGCAAAAAATTCCGAAGATTTACGTTCCGGAGCAGGGCAGTACTTTACCCCTCGCGCACTGGTCGATTGTATCGTTCAGGTAATGAAACCACAGTTGGGAGAGCTGATCCAAGATCCGGCGTCGGGGAGTTGCGGGTTCCTGATTTCTGCCGATCATTTTGTTCGTTCCGAAAACAGTAAATCAAAATATGCTGCCAACCCACCTGTGTACCAGGGAATGGAGATTGAAAAAGGAACGCATCGTATCAGCCTGATGAACACCTTTCTGCATCGAATGAACGCCAATATCATACTGGGTGACGCCCTAACCGAGGATTGCCGGGAGTTGCAACCTGCTGATTTGATACTTGCTAATCCTCCCTTTGGGGCAAAAGCCGGCAGTGCCAGAAAAGTGCGAAGCGACATTCCTTTTACGTCCACCAATAAACAGTTCATGTTTTTGCAGCATATCTATCTCGGTCTTAAGCCCGGCGGCCGGGCAGCCGTGGTTCTTCCCGACAATGTGTTGTTCGAGAGCAACGTGGGCAAGGATATTCGTCAGAATCTGATGAACAAGTGTAACCTCCACACGATACTGCGTCTTCCCACCGGCATTTTCTATGCTCCGGGTGTGAATGCTAATGTCCTCTTTTTCACACGGGGAGAAAAAGACGAGGAGAATACGCAAGAGGTCTGGGTTTACGACATGAGAGCAAACATGCCCAGATTCGGCAAGCGGAACCCGCTGCGAGAAAGACATTTTGAGGAGTTTTGTACCTGTTTTGGCGCTGACCCGCATGGTACGTCAAGACGTAAAGATCTGGGAGAGCAAGGCCGCTTCCGCTGCTTTAAAAGAGAATGGATCAAAGAAGTCAAGGATGACAGTCTCGATATTTCCTGGTTTGGTACAAGTGATGAACTCTCCGAGCCGTCAGTCCTGGCGCAGGAGGCGATGAATGAGTTGGAAGCAGCCATGATGGAGTTACGGGGGATTATGGCAGAGCTTGGTATGGCGGTGGAGGTATGAGCGACATGCTTTCCGCAACCGGCACCTATGCCGATATGCTTCGAAGTATCAAAACCGCTGTCAGTGCTTCACAGTTACGGGCGCAACGCACTGTTAACCGTGAATTGATAGGGCTTTACTGGATCATTGGCAAAGAGATTGCCCAACGCCAGGAGCAAGAGGGATGGGGGAAGTCAGTGGTAGAGCAACTTTCCCGCGACCTGTGTCAAGAGTTTCCCGGTCAACAGGGATTTTCAATGCAAAATCTCTGGTATATGCGGCAGTTTTTCCATGAATACCAAGCCGAACCAAATCTCCAACAGCTTGTTGGAGAAATTCCGTGGGGCCAAAACCTCCTGATCATGGCGAAAGTAAAAGACCCTGCTGCCCGCTCCTATTACCTGCACATGACTGCTGAACAGGGGTGGAGCCGCAATGTCCTGCTGAACCAGGTAAAGGGACAGGCATACGAACGGCATGTCCTGGCGGAAAAGCAACACAACTTTGCCGAAACACTGCCCGAGCACCTGGCCGGTCAGGCAGACGGAGCGATGAAGGATGTCTACCTGCTTGATTTTCTCGGTATCGGCAAGCCGGTGGTCGAGCGGGAGATGGAACGGCGCATGGTGAACAGGATCAAGGATGTGATCCTGGAGTTGGGTTATGGATTTGCCTTTCTGGGCAATCAATACCGGGTAAGCCTGGAGGGGAAGGATTACTTTATCGATCTGCTCTTTTATCACCGGCGTCTGAAAAGCCTGGTAGCAGTGGAGCTGAAGAGCGGCATTTTTCTCCCTGAATACGCAGGCAAAATGAATTTCTACCTCAACCTGTTGGACGATTTCGTCCGTGAACCGGATGAAAACCCGTCAATCGGCATCATCCTCTGCGCTGATCGCAACCGGGTGGACGTTGAATACGCCCTGCGCGGCATCGACAAACCGATGGGGGTGGCGGGATACTCCTTGACCCATGATCTGCCCAAGGAGCTGGCCGGGAAACTGCCCGATGCGAAG
>JBGSQR010000144.1:0-1968 GCA_041737975.1 Geobacterales bacterium
GCAGGTAGTCATCAAAAAGCTGCCGGAGTTCCTTATTGTCTTTTTCATTCATAATATAAAACCTGCTTTATGGAATAGATTTCAATTCTAAGCCGATTTCTATTTTAATACATTAGAATATAATCCAGGCAATGCAAGCTGGAAGTGATTTTTGAATCAGGTTCCAATCCTGTAAAATTTAAAAAACTTCTGCAACCTGCAAATTCTACAAAACATTTTACTGATTGGCACACAACCGTAACATTTATATGTTACAAACAATAAAACTGATTGTAATATAATTACTGTGAAAACAGATAAGGAGTAAAGGATGAAAAAAATCCTGATCATAGAAGACGAAAGAGACCTTGCCGAACTGCTGGCGTTCAATCTCGAAAAAGATGGCTTCACGACCAGGTGTGCCATGAATGGAAATGACGGACTTGAGGCGGCCTTCAGCGACCAACCGGATTTGATTGTACTGGACCTGATGCTGCCCGGTATGATGGGCACCGAGGTCTGCAAGGCGTTACGCAAAGACCCCAGAACAATCAAAATACCTGTGTTGATGGTGACAGCAAAAAGCGATGAGATTGACCGCGTTGTAGGTTTTGAAGTCGGGGCAGACGACTACATAGTTAAACCGTTTTCCATGCGCGAATTATCACTGCGCATTAAAGCCATTATCAGGCGCTGTGATGTAGAGCAACCCAGAGAGCAGACCCTGCTGACCATTGGAGCCATCAATATTAATACTGAGCGACACCAGGTTATCAGTGCCGGCTCAGAAGTTGAACTCACATCAACAGAGTTCAAGCTTTTGGCATATATGGCTGAACGGCGGGGCCGTGTTATCAGCAGAGATCAACTACTGCAAAACGTCTGGAGTTACAATGATGTGGGCGATACACGTACTGTAGACACACACATCACCAGACTGCGCAGCAAACTCGGTCCTCCGGGCGAGCTGATCAAGACTGTACGCGGTTTCGGATATAAAATGGAAGAGGTGTAACCATGTCATTTCGATGGAAAATGATGTTTTCCTACCTGTTGATAATACTGTTCCTGGCAGGATTTTTCTATTTCAGCTTTGACAAAGGGGCCCAATCCTTTTTCCTGGCAGAGAGCCGTGAAAACCTGATCAGCCAGACCAGGCTCGCTAAACTGCTGGCTGAACAGGATAATGGTGCCACTTCTCCTCAGAAACTGGCAGAAAAGGCCGGCTCTGCCGTTAAGGCACGTGTAACTCTGATTGCGCCTGACGGCAGGGTTATTGCCGATTCCGATGTCAATCAATACAAGGTTTCCGCTCTGGAAAATCATCTTAACCGCCCTGAGATCCAACAGGCACTTAAGAGCGGTACAGGAAGTGCCATTCGCTACTCGGAAACTCTCAAAATATCCATGCTTTATACTGCTGTCACCTACATCAACAAAAACCAGATCGGAATTATCAGACTATCTCACCCGCTGGACTATTTCACTGAAGCAACAAAAGCTCTGGATAAAATGGCTGGCGTGGCTCTTCTGATATCCATACTTTTTGCACTGGCTTTCAGCTTATTGCTTTCCAAGATTACCTCCCGTCCTATTAGGGAGATGGCCGCAATCGCCTCCAGAATCGGTAAAAACGATGAATTCAAACGGATTCCGGTTACTTCCAGCGACGAGATCGGCACACTGGCAACAGTACTGAATGATATGGCTGGTCGTATAGAATCGCAAATGCACAGCCTTGCTGCTGAAAAGAGGCATCTGGACACAATTCTACTCGGCATGGGTGAAGGTGTCATGGTGTCCACATCAAACGGCACCATAACACTCGTTAATACGGCCTTTAAAGAGATGTTCGGAATCAGCGGAAACGTAGAGGGTAAAAACCTGATTGAGATCTCCCGCAGCCCGGATCTGCAAACAGCCTTCAGCGAGCTGAGCCGGACAGGTAAAGAGCTTATCCGTGAAATCAACATTAAACCTGGCGACACA
>JBGSQR010000150.1:0-2974 GCA_041737975.1 Geobacterales bacterium
CAGCCAGTCCGATGTCTGAATCACCGCCTGCATACCGCCTTCAGCCGCTTTGGACAGCAGTGTTGCGCCGCTGTAGCCGTCCACGGCAATCCAGTTCCGGTCGCCGCTGTTCTGTGCCGGATAGGCAAAATAGAGGAAAGCCCGGCCGGTGAGGGCCGGATTGAGAAAGTTCTTGCCGGTGCCGCCAAAGATCTCTTTGCCGATTACCACACCAAAGCTGATACCCAGGGCAACCTGCCACAACGGGATGGTGGGGGGGCAAATCAGCGGAAACAGTGAACCGGTAACCAGAAATCCCTCGTTGATCTCTTTCTTCCGGACGATGGCGAACAGGGCCTCCCAGAAACCTCCCACAATAAAGGTTACCAGCAGGACAGGGACAAACAGGACAGTTCCCATCATTATGTTGTCGAAAAAACTGTCCGGGTTATGGCGAAACTCAAAAAACCGGAGAATTTCACCACGCCAGCCGGAAGGATATCCGTCGGTAAGCTGCAAAATCCTGTCCGCTTCAAACCCGGTATTCCAGATCGCCATAAAAAAGCAGGGGAGCAGTGCAACAACAACCGTGATCATCACCCGTTTCAGGTCCATGGCGTCACGCACATGGGGAGCCCCGGAGGTGACCGCGCCGGGGGAAAACAGGAAGCTGTCCATGGCCTCGTAAAGCGGATACAGGCGGGCGTATTTTCCGTCTGGCCGGACCCTGGTATGGATGGAGTCGAGTACGGAACGCAGCAGTTTCATGTCCCCTCCTCTTCAATCCTGTCGAGTGTTTGCCGCAAGTAGTGCCCGAAGTCGATCTTGCCGGGACAGACGTAGCTGCACAATGCAAGATCCTCCTCGTCCAGTTCAAGGCAGCCCAGTTTGTGTGCCATCTCAATGTCATGGGCCAGCAGGGAACGCAGCAGCCAGGTTATTTCCAGGTCAAGCGGCATGACCTTTTCATAGGCGCCGATCGGGACCATTGCCCGCGGACTGCCATGGGTGCTGGTGGACAAAGGGAGGTCCCGGCGGGGAAGCAGTGACGATGCAAAGAGCGGCTTGACGGAATGTTTTTTGAACCCGGGCAGCAGCCAGTCCATAAATTTCCGTTCACTCTCTTCAGGCAGCACGGAAATCTGCGTGTGGTAGCGCCCGAGGAAGGCAAAATCTCCACCGGCCGTATGCCCGGAAAACACCGACCCGGAGATGGCCCGCCCGTCCCGGTCATGCAGTTCCGTTGCGGTCAACTCACCCAGGTCCGCCCCCAGCCGGGTGCGCAGCAGACGCGGGTTCCGTACCTGTGGGCCGCCCAGGGCCACGATCCGCTCAACAGCTAAACGCCCGGTCAGGAACAGTCTGCCAATGGCGATCACGTCTTGATAGCCCACATACCAGGCCTGGCTCTGCATGCTTACCGGGTTGAGTGCGTGAATATGGGTACCGGGCAGACCGGACGGGTGGGGGCCGGAAAAGGCCGCCCTGGTAATTCCTTCCACGCCTGGGATATCTGCGCCTGCGGCCTGGCAGAGGTACACCTTTCCTTCGGTTAACGGAATCAGTGCCTGGAGACCGGCCTGAAAAAAATCCTGCTGTTCTGCGATAATCTGAGCCGGGTCTGCGGCCAGGGGGTTAGTGTCGATGGCTGTCACGAAAACGGCGTCCGGACGACTGCCCGGGACAGGGATTCTGCTGAAGGGGCGGGTGCGAAGGGCTGTCCAGAGGCCGGACTCCAGCAGCCGTTGCTGCACATCATGGCCGGAGAGGTTTGACAGCTGCTCCTTGTGGACCATTGGAAAGTGTATTTCCTCGTCCCCCTCCAATTCGATGACCAGGGAGATGAATACGCGCCGTTCTCCCCGGTTAATGGCTGACACCTTGCCGCAGCCGGGAGAAGTAAAAATGACCGACCGGTTTTTCTTGTCGGCAAAAAGCGGCTGTCCCAGTTTGACCCGTTCCCCCTCCTGCACCAGCAGGGTCGGCTTCATGCCGACATAGTCGCGCCCCAGAAGCGCAACCCGGCGCACAGGCTCAGCGGCGTCAATCCGTTTCGACGGTCGGCCCCCAAGGGGAAGGTCAAGGCCCTTTATTATATTCACGATGCCGGACTCGTCTTTCAAGCGACAACCTCATGGTGGAAAAGTTATTTACTCTGTAAAACATGGTGCTGCACATTTCAATGCTGTAGGCGGGATGATGTAAATGTTTCAGCAAGAATGATGAAAACATTTATAGCCGGATACGTCAAGACCATTAATATTACCATTTGTTTGAGGACTTACGAGGAGTTATATGGTTGCCCGAGACCGGATGACTGTTGATTTGAATGGATTTATTGATAAGCTCAAATAGTAGTCGCATATTTTTTTATGTGTGGTATTTCGTGGGATAATGCGGTTTATATTTTTGGATTATATTTTCATGTGTTGCCGGATTCAAAAGGAAGAGTCTTTGTGGGGCACTATGTGTTTATGATTAGCGCAAACTAAATACTCTGCTTTGTAGAAAAGACAAGATGATGACTAAAGAAAATCAAAAAGCGGTGAAGATGACACAGAGGTGGAATGTCCTTAGGCCACTTATAGTTGATGTGGTCGGGTTTTGAGATACAAAATTTTTCAAGACGTGACTCTGTTGTGTGTGTTATTTTTACTTGATGACAAACACCAACCTGTGAGGCACCACATGCCTGCCAAACCACAATTCCCGCTTCAAATTTTTTATGACGGTTCCTGTATAGTCTGCTCATCAGAGATTGATCATTACGGTCGTCTGAACCATGAGGGGCGTTTACTGAAGGTTGATATCAGTGCGCCGGATTTTGATCCCGGTGCTTACAGGATCACATTGGCTGAATTTATGTACCAGCTACACGCTATTGATCATGCCGGAAATATCTACTGCGGAGTGGAAGCATTCTGGGCCATCTGGCAGGCCTTTCCCGCTTCAACGTTATTCGGTTTCATGGGAAGAATGATTATGCTGCCGGGTT
>JBGSQR010000153.1:0-10604 GCA_041737975.1 Geobacterales bacterium
GTCGGAGTATTTCAGGAAAAATGGTATTAATGAGCCGGCACGGGTAGTCCACCGCCTTGACCGCGGGACATCTGGTGTGATGCTGTTCCCAAAACACAAGAAAGCTGCGGCCTGGTTGTCAACTCTGTTCCATGACGGCCAGATGGGTAAGGTCTATCTGGTCTTGGTAAGTGGAAGGCCGGATCTGGAGTCCTGGTTTGTTGATGGGCCGATCGGCAAGATTGGGACTGCTCGTTATGGGATTATGACAGAAGGTCGTTCTGCTTTAACGGACTTTCGGCTAATGGCGAGTTCTGGTGATTATTCGCTTGTGGAGGCTCTGCCGCAGACCGGGCGAACGCATCAGATCCGTGTTCATCTTGAGTCCTGTGGACTGCCGATTGTTGGTGATGCCACTTATGGAGGAGAAGCTGCAGCAAGGATGATGCTGCATTGTTCCAGACTCTCGTTCAAAAACCAGGCCGGACAGTTGCTGGATGTCAAGGCCGAGTTGAATGAACAATATAATAATTGCTTGAAAGATAAGGGAATTGTACTAGACTGAATCAAATCTCCTCGGCTGAATTAATGGCTAAAATTAAAAAACTAAAACATGAAATGGTGATTGCACCATATCTAACATTATGTTATTTTTTCAAACCCTATTTTAGTTAAATATACAGAATAAATCCAAATTTGCTTCAAGCAGGAAACCCACTTACCATGTCAAAAATTATCTGTATTGCCAACCAGAAGGGCGGTGTAGGCAAGACGACCACGGCAGTAAATCTGGCCGCCTCGCTTGCCGCTGCCGAAAGGCCGACTTTGCTTGTGGATATCGATCCGCAGGGGAATGCCAGCAGTGGAGTCGGTATTGAAAAGGCCGGGTTAAAGCAGAGTGTCTATGATGCGCTGATTGGTGATGTTGATCCGCGCAGTCTGATCGTGGATACGGGCCAGCCGTTTTTGCATATTCTGCCCTCCAATTCCGATCTGGCCGGGGCCGAACTTGAACTGGCAAGTCTTGAAGGACGGGAGCAAAAGCTGAAATTTGCCCTGGCTGCCCTGTCGGAGCAGTATCGCTATATAATTATTGATTGCCCGCCATCTTTGAACCTGCTGACCATTAATGCCATGACGGCGGCCAATTCGGTGCTGATACCGCTTCAGTGCGAGTTTTATTCCATGGAAGGTTTGTCGCAGATTCTACATACCATTCGATTGATGCAGAAGGGGCTGAATCCTTTTCTGAAGATTGAAGGAATTCTGCTGACCATGTTTGATTCACGCAGTAACCTGGCCAAGGATGTTGCCGAAGAGATTCACAATAACTTTCCAGGGCAGGTGTTTGAGTCTGTTATACCGCGAAATATTCGTCTGGCTGAAGCTCCGAGCCATGGCAAGCCGGTAATTTATTATGATATCACCTCGCGCGGAGCTGCTGCCTATATGCAGTTGGCTCGTGAAATACTAAAGAGGGAGGCTGTAAATGGCTAGAGTTGGTGGCCTTGGTAAAGGTATGGCTGCTCTCCTGCATGTGCCGGAGACTGTTGAAGATAATAAGGACTATTTCATTTGCCCCATAGAGCTGGTGCGTCCGAATAAAAACCAGCCTCGTAAGCATTTTGCAGCTGACAAGCTGGAAGAACTTGCGGCATCCATTCGTGAACAGGGTATTATCCAGCCATTAGTTGTGACCAAACAGGATGGTTATTACGAAATCATAGCTGGTGAGCGACGTTGGCGGGCAGCCCAGAAGGCTGGTTTGCACGAAGTGCCGGTTGTTATTCGTGAGGCAAGTGCAGACAAAGTGCTTGAGCTGGCATTGATTGAGAATATCCAGCGTCAGGATCTGAACGCTATTGAAGAGGCCCAGGCATATCGTTCTTTGCTGGAGCATCTGTCTCTTTCACAGGAAGATGTTGCCAAGCGGGTCGGCAAAAACAGGACAACCATTACCAACTCTCTGCGATTGTTGAAGCTGCCCGAAGATGTTCAGCGGGATATTGTTGAGGAACGTTTGAGCATGGGGCATGCCAGAGCCCTGCTTTCACTGGATCATGTGGACCAGATTGACAAGGCGCGTCGTGAGATCCTGCACAAGCAGCTTAGTGTCAGGGCTGCCGAGGATCTGGTCAGGCGACTTAAGATAAATCCCGGCCCTAAAAGCAATAAACGACTACAGCAGCCGGATCTTCTGATGAGTTCGCTGGAAGAGCAGCTGCAAAAACGTTTTCAGTCTCGCGTGAGTATTCGCAGGGTTGGAGCCAAGTCAGGACGACTTGAAATTCATTTCAGCGATTCTGACGAGTTGACACGTATTATAGACCTGCTTGATATATAAAAAAATATCAAAAAAAACATCGTTATATAAGTGCGTTGCCGATAATGTGCTATAATGCTTCAGAAATACATTTGACATGTTTGCAATATGCATGATAACTAAAACGTTATTCTTATCATGTTTTTTTTATATTGCATTGATGTTTCAAGGGGTGGGTTGTGATTGAATTAAACTTGGCGTTTTTCGCCCAGCTGTTGAATTTTATTCTCCTCATTTTTGTTCTGAATACCTTCCTTTATAAACCAATCCGTAAAATTTTAAGTGAACGTCGACAAGTTATAGAGTCTGCACGTGAAAAAACTGTCTCCGTAGATCTGGAGGTTCAGGAAAAAACGGCCTTATACGAGGCTCGTTTACGTGAAGTTAAAGCTGAAGCGGCAAATATGCGGGCCAATTCGCTCAAGCAGGCGCAGGCTGAGGAGTCAGCATTGCTGGAAGCGGCCAGGCAGGAAGCCATGGTTCGTCTGGGAACAATTCGTACCAGGATAGCTGAAGAGTCTTTGGGAGCTAAAAAAATGCTGGCAATTCAGGCAGAAGCCTTGTCTGGTGAAATCTGCGAGAAAGTCCTGGGGAGGAGCCTGTAGTTATGTTTAAGGTATCGGATCGAGCCAGGAAAATTGTTCAAACCCTTTTGTTGGTGGTTGCTGTTTTAATGATTGCTGCAGCCGGATTTTCGTCTGAAACAGCACATCATCCTGACAGCGCAGCGCAGATTAAGGACTTTGGCTGGAGAGTTTTGAATTTTGCGATTCTGGCTGGTATTCTTTTCTGGGCTATTAAAAAAGCCGATGTAAAAGGTGCCATGTCTGACCGGCAGATCCAGATCGAAAAAAGTCTGAGAGAGGCAAAAGAGGCTAAGGAAGCTGCTGAAGCCAAGTTGCTTGAATACAATGGCAAGCTGGAAAGGGCGGCAAAAGAGATCGAGGTTATCCGTGCAGCAATTATCTCTGAGGGCGAACAGGAAAAAACCAGAATTATTGCGGAAGCAAAGATTGCTGCTGAGAGGATAGTTGCCCAAGCGGCACAATCTGCCGAGCATGAGATCGTAAAGGCCCGTGAAGTATTGCGGGAGGAAGCAGGACGGCTGGCTGTCGAACTGGCAACCGGTAAATTGACAGGAGCAGTCAAGCAGAGTGATCATGATCGATTTGTCGGTGAATATCTTGACAAGGTGGTAAAGCTCTAGTGACCAACAATACGATAGCAAAGCGATATGCCAAGGCACTTGTTCAGCTTGCCTCGGAAGAGGGTTTGATCGACCGCTTTCGCGATGAGCTTGCAGCGGTTAATAGTGTTGTTAAAGCAGATAAGGAATTGCAGTCTTTTTTTGCCAATCCGGCTTTTACCGGTGATCAGAAAAAGGATGTCATGAAAGAACTGATATCCAGGACAGGATGCTCCGAACTGGTTTCCAACTTTCTGATGCTTCTGGTCGACAAGAAGCGACAGGCCTTTCTTGGTCAGATCGTTGTTGCATATGAAAAACTGGCGGATGAGTTTTCCGGCCTGATCAGGCCAATGGTCACTACGGCCTTTGTGCTGGATGAAAAACAGGTGTCGGATATTAAGTCGGCATTGGAGAATAAAACCGGTAAAAAAGTCATTCCACAGGTGACGGTGGATTCTTCACTTATCGGCGGTGTGGTTGTTCAGATTGGTGATATGGTTTACGACAGTAGCGTCAAGACTCAGTTAAATAGAATTCAGGATATATTACAGAAGGGGTAATACTTCTATGGAAATCAGAGCAGAAGAGATCAGCGAGATAATCAGAAAGCAGATCAGGGAGTATGGTAAAGAGGTTGAGGTTTCGGAGACCGGTACCATCATCTCTATAGGAGACGGTATTGCCCGAATTCATGGCTTAGCCGGTGCAATGGCCGGTGAGTTGCTCGAGTTCTCAGGTGGAGTATCCGGAATGGTGCTGAACCTGGAAGAAGATAATGTGGGTGCAGCCATTCTTGGCGAATATGCCGAAATTAAAGAAGGCGATACTGTCAAGCGCACCGGGCGAATTGTAGAGGTTCCGGTTGGCGAGGCAATGATTGGACGTGTTGTAAATGCGATTGGTCAGCCTATTGATGGTAAGGGGCCAATTAATACAACCTTGTTCAGCAAGGTCGAGATCAAGGCTCCCGGCATCGTCAAGCGAAAATCGGTCCATCAGCCGATGGCAACCGGTCTCAAAGCTATTGACTCTATGGTTCCGATTGGTCGTGGTCAACGTGAACTGATCATTGGTGACCGTCAGACAGGCAAGACAGCCGTGGCCATTGATACAATCCTGAATCAAAAGGGTGGCGATGTTGTCTGTATTTATGTCGCTATCGGCCAGAAGCGCTCTACTGTTGCACAGGTTGTCAGCAAGCTTCAGGAGCATGGCGCCATGGATTATACAATCATTGTCGCCGCCACCGCATCCGAGTCGGCTCCTCTGCAGTTCATTGCACCTTATGCCGGTGTTACCATGGGAGAATATTTCCGTGATAATGGCAAGCACGCCCTGATCATTTATGACGATCTCTCCAAGCAGGCTGTTGCCTATCGTCAGCTTTCACTGCTACTACGCCGTCCGCCAGGACGTGAAGCGTATCCGGGAGATGTTTTCTATCTACACAGCCGTTTGCTGGAGCGTGCCTGCAAGTTGTCTGATGAATGCGGTGCAGGATCGCTAACAGCTCTTCCAATTATTGAAACTCAGGCCGGCGATGTTTCCGCCTATATTCCGACTAACGTGATTTCCATTACGGACGGTCAGATCTATCTTGAATCAGATCTGTTCTTCTCCGGCGTCCGCCCGGCCATTAACGTCGGACTTTCAGTTTCCCGTGTTGGTGGCTCTGCCCAGACCAAGTCCATGAAACAGGTTGCCGGTACTCTTCGTCTGAATCTGGCCCAGTATCGTGAGATGGCGGCCTTTGCCCAATTTGGTTCTGACCTGGATAAAGCTACACAGATGCAGTTGGCCCGTGGCGAAAGACTGGTTGAGATCCTCAAGCAACCACAGTATCGTCCGCTGTCCAATGAAAAACAGGTTTTGATTATCTTTGCCGCAAACAACGGTTATCTGGATGATTATCCAGTGGCGACGCTCAAACGTTACGAGACGGAGATGAATTCCTTCTTTGATAGTCGTCAGAGCGCAGTTCTTGATGAGCTTCGCGACAAGAAGGCGATTGACGATGGTTTGAAGGCCAAGATGGTGGCCGCACTGGAGCAGTTTAAGAAGGAATTTACTGCTTAACAAGGATGGTTTGAGATATGGCAAGCCTTAAAAGCATCAAGAAACGTATTGTTTCTGTGAAAAATACGAGACAGATTACCAAAGCCATGAAAATGGTTTCGGCTGCAAAACTGCGCCGGGCACAGGAAAGCGTCGTGGCTGCCCGTCCCTATGCAAAAAAGATCAGTGAAGTGTTGCAGTCGCTGACTTCCGGTTTTAAAGATGATCAGAATCCATTGATGGAAGTCCGGGATATCAAGAAGCTGCTTCTGGTTGTTATCTCTTCGGACCGTGGCCTTTGTGGCGGTTTTAATACAAATCTTTGCAAGGCTGGCGAACGTTTTATTAAAGAGCATAGCGCACAATATGAGCAGATTAAAGTCCTCAGTGTTGGTCGTAAAGGTTATGATTATTTCAAGAGTCGCTGTGAAATCTATGGCAACAGCAGCCTGTCAAAACCTAACTATCAGGCGGCAATTACCTTGGCGCAGGGTGTCATTGATGGATATATTACTGGTGAATATGACAAGGTGATTCTGCTGTACAATTCATTCAGAACAGTCATGTCCCAGGATATTACCTTTCAGCAGCTTTTGCCTATCGTGACTGAAGAGCCTGAAGTTGCGGACATCAACCATGGCGGGTTTATTTATGAGCCTTCGCCAGAAGAACTGCTGGCAGAAATCCTGCCGAAAAACATCGAGGTGCAGATTTTTAAGGCGATGCTTGAGTCCGTTGCCGGTGAGCACGGAGCCAGGATGACCGCCATGGACAGTGCATCTAAAAATGCCTCTGAAATGATCGGCAAGTTGACGCTTCAGTACAACAGAGCGCGACAGGCCGCCATTACAACGGAGCTGATGGAGATTATTTCAGGTTCCGAGTCTATTAAGGGATAACCAAATCGAATTACTATTTGAGGCATAAGGCCGCAGGAGGACAAGCTTCCATGAGTCAGAATATCGGAAAAATATCACAGGTTATCGGCGCTGTTATCGACGTCGAATTTGAACCGGGCAAATTGCCGGAAATTTATCATGCTCTACGGGTTTCAAATCCTGCCATTGATGATCGCGAGTACAACCTGGTACTTGAAGTTGCTCAGCATCTTGGTGAGAATTCGGTTCGTACGATTGCCATGGACTCAACCGATGGTTTGAAGCGAGGTCAGATTGTTATCGACACCGGGAAGCAGATCTGTGCGCCTGTTGGTAACAAGACTTTGGGAAGAATTATGAATGTTATCGGCGAGCCGATTGACGAGCTTGGTCCGATCGGGAACGAGAAGGAGTATGCTATCCATCGCGAAGCACCCTCTTTTGAAGAACAGTCTACAAAAGTCGAAGCCTTTGCTACCGGCATCAAGGTTGTTGACCTGCTGGCACCCTATGCCCGAGGTGGTAAAATTGGCCTTTTCGGTGGTGCTGGCGTTGGCAAGACAGTTTTGATTATGGAGCTGATCAATAATATTGCCAAGCAGCATGGTGGTTACTCCGTTTTTGCAGGCGTTGGAGAGCGTACCCGTGAAGGAAACGATCTCTGGATGGAAATGAAAGAGTCTGGCGTTCTGGATAAGGCCGCTTTGGTCTACGGCCAGATGAATGAGCCTCCTGGGGCGCGTGCCCGTGTTGCCCTGACAGCACTTTCTGTCGCAGAATATTTCCGTGATGAAGAAGGTCAGGATGTTTTGCTGTTTATCGATAATATTTTCCGTTTTACCCAGGCCGGTTCTGAGGTCTCAGCTCTGCTTGGCCGTATCCCCTCAGCGGTTGGTTATCAGCCGACACTGGCCACTGAAATGGGTGAACTGCAGGAGCGCATTACTTCTACTAAAAAAGGTTCAATTACATCAGTTCAGGCAATCTACGTTCCTGCTGACGACTTGACTGACCCTGCTCCGGCAACCGCTTTTGCCCATCTGGATGCAACAACAGTTCTTTCCCGTGCTATTTCAGAGCTGGGTATCTATCCGGCAGTTGACCCGCTTGACTCTACCTCACGCATTCTTGACCCGTTGATTATCGGCGAGGAGCATTACGGGGTGGCCCGCTCAGTGCAGTATGTTCTCCAGAAATACAAGGATTTGCAGGATATTATTGCAATACTTGGTATGGATGAACTGTCAGAGGAAGATAAACTAGTTGTTGCGCGAGCCAGAAAGATACAGCGCTTCCTCTCCCAGCCTTTCTTTGTGGCCGAGGCCTTTACCGGCTCACCAGGTAAGTATGTAGAGTTGAAAGATACCATTAAAGGCTTTAAGGAGATTGTGGCAGGAAAGCATGATAATCTCCCTGAACAGGCTTTCTACATGGTCGGATCAATTGAAGAAGCTATTGAAAAAGCTGCCAAGTTGGCTGCAGTATAATTAATCATGGCAGGGACCGGTGATTGGCTCTGCAAGGAATGATATATGGCTGAAAAGATGAAGCTTGAAATAGTTACCCCATACTGCAAAGTAGTTGATACAGAGGTCGACGAGGTGACTGCCACCGGTTCGCTAGGCGAATTTGGCATCCTACCTGGGCACGCACCATTTTTGACTTCGCTCAGAATTGGAGAGCTATGTTACAAGAATGACGGTGTTGATTTCTGTATGGCACTTAACTGGGGTTACTTTGAAGTGCAGGATGATAAAATTATTGTTCTTGTGGAAACAGCAGAACGTTCAGAGGAAATTGATATTGAAAGAGCCCGAATTGCCATGGGCAACGCCGAAGAGTCGTTGAAAAAACTTTCACCGGAAGACCTTAAATTTAAGGCACAGGAAGCTGCTCTTCAGAGGGCTTTGATTCGTATGCAGGTGGCGGCTAAAGCGGCCAGAAAATAGTTTGATCTACATATCGGGAGCGAAGAGCGGCAGCAATGCCGCTCTTATTTTATCTAAGTAGTTGATATTACATCGTTAAACAGAAATTTATTCTTTGAAATGTTTGCATTTTCTATAGCATTTTCCCTCTAAGCAGTCAATATAATCTTCTTTATGGCTATTATTATCTATTAAATCTATAGATAAATAACTACAGCCCCGCGCTTTCACGTTAACAATTCCCCAATAAGGGGGAAGCTTCCCCACTCTTCAATAAAGCCGATCCTACATACAATAATCACATAACCCCAAAAATATATTAAATAGTACTTTCAGCTATTTACACAGATTACAGCATAATACAAATAATTATTCTAATTAAAATTAATAATAAACCTTACTAGCAAGTATATAAATATATAGGTGCTACTCAATAGAACTTACTTGTTCTATATGCACAAATTTATCAGTAAGGAATTGAAATGGCCGTTCGATTATCAACTTTACCTCAGCAGCTACCACCCGTTGCACACCTCCATAAAATTAATTTCGTATTACCCCGAACGCTAGACAATGACCGTAAAATATCTGACCTCGTCAAAGATATCTTTGGAATAGCAGGCTATCAGCCCAATCAATTCAAGGGCTACGGTCAACGCTATCAATACAACTCATGGTATGAAGTCAAAGACGATTGCGACAGCGTGTTAGGTGTAATTATGACACATGGCACCGGTAAATTCAGAGACACCACCTTTGTCTCCCTCAATGGCCGATGCTTTGAAACGTGGACGCCACTAGATTGCACCATAGACGTTATCAATTTGATTAACTATGTGTTTGACCAGATGGGCTACTTCACCCGCTTAGACTTAGCAAAAAATGACTATCGCCGTGTAACTGACTGGTCTGAACAGGTAGAAATCAGCAGCAAGGAAAACTTTCGGGACAGGCTTATAACTAGGTTAAACAGGACCACGCCGCCGCTTTACCTGCGACAGGATGCAGAATCTATTTACTATGGCTCTAACAAATCCCAAACACAGATACTTGTCTATAAGAAGCAAGACAAGGAACTTACCAAATTTCCTTGGATACGCTTTGAAACGATTATCCGAGGTAAGGCGCAATGCAATGCCGCCGCCAAGTTACTTTTATCTGGAATTGACATTGATGCTCTAGCCGCTGGTATCTTGTGCAATCTCCTAGACTTCAAGGAACCGGGTTTAAATGTCAAAAGCAAACGACCTTCATGCAGTTGGTGGACTCGTTTTGTCGGAACGGAAAAGATCAGCCTACTGTCAAAGGACAAAAAACCGCTCAAAGATATAACAGAATTTACTGAAATTGATTTTTAACTATGACGTTTGACTATTATTACCTATGTGCTAATTGTCACGAAAAACAACCTAAAAGGCCACCAGCAAAGCTTTTACACCGAATAATTATTGCGTTAAATTTACCCTAAAATTAACAAGGATTCCAACATGAAATCAACCGACAAAACACCTCAGGACAACCAAGAATTCTTCACACTATTCACTAAATTTAAATCAACCCATGCAGCAGCATCTTACTTAAAAGACTTAATCTCCGAGTTACCACCGGAGAAACAATCCGACTTCAAACATGCCCTCTTATCCATCCTATCCACCTACGAACACCCAGACACCGCCTTTCATCTCCTTAGAAGTCTCGCGGTAAGTGTAGGAGGAGGCGTTTTAAAAAGATATGCAGAACCCCGTAAACCAGCCTTCAAGGACATTAATTTCTAACCTCAGCACCGCCCAAAACAGAACCTCTACTCCAGGCCGCGCCCGTAGTCCCATACGGAGGGGCGGCCCTGTAGAGGAAGTCTGTTTTAGGGCGTGCTACAAACCTAAAACCAAACCCAAAAGGAACCCTAATATGAACGCAATACAGCTACTCGAAAACCTAGCCGATAACGGCAAATATGCAGCAGCCAGAACAGCAGCCGATGAAATAATCAAAGTGTATCAAACCTGTCTAGCAGCCTGTGTAAATAATCCTGAAGACCTCGTTGAATTGAAGCAAATCTTTTCAGCAGCCCTGACAGCACCCCTATAACGATGTACAGCCGCCCGTTATTGAGCTTCCGGGCGGTAGTACTTGCAACAACCCTGACTCGCTACAGGCAGTTGCAATGGCCGTGGCAGCTTATTACCTGCGTGACGGTCAGCCCTTGCAGGGCCTCTTCACCCCTGCAAGGGCTACTTTAAAAACCCATAAAG
>JBGSQR010000198.1:0-1956 GCA_041737975.1 Geobacterales bacterium
CGAAAGAACTCTACGGCCAGCCAGTGGTAATTTGATGATCTATGTTTCAGATGGCGAAGCAGAGTTTTCACGAGGTGACAAAATAAGATTTTCAACCCGCATTTCAGTTCCTCACAAACTTGGGCTGCCGGGTGAGTTTGACTTTCCCCGCTTTCTGGCTTTTCGCAAAATTGCTGCTACCGGCAGAGTAGATAGCTCTGAAGATGTTGTATTGATGAGGGGCGGGGCAGAAGATTCCATACTGCGCCGGGCAGATCTGATTGCTCTCAGGCTTGGCGACTTCATCCGCGCATCAATACCTGATGAAAATATTTCTTCTGTTGTTACGGCTCTGTTGATAGGCGATCAAAAAAGAATACCATCAGCACTGGCTGATGCCTATACCAGATCCGGTGTCAACCATATCCTTTCCATTTCCGGTTTTCACATCGGAATCATAGCTGTTTTCATAGTTCAGATTTCTTTGCTTATTGCCACACGTTTTGAGTTTCTGGCTCTCAGATTCAACTTAAGAAGAATGGTTTTGCTGCTGGCACTGCCGGCCATGTTCTTGTATCTGCTGCTGACCGGTTCCGCTCCTGCAACGGCCCGGTCGGTAATTATGCTGGCAGCTTTTGTTGTTGCGCTGTATGTGGAAAGGGAGAGTGATCCTGTCAATGTGCTTCTATTGTCAGCTTTACTGCTGGTGGTCCTGAATCCTCCCACGCTGTTTGACCTGTCTTTTCAACTCTCATTTCTGGCCCTGTGGGGAATAACTATTATTGTTATGCCGGTTATGAACAGCTTTAAGAAAATCGAGAATAAAACGATGCGCATGCTGGTGCAGTTCACACTGACTTCGCTGGCTGCTGTTGCCGCCACAATGGTTCCTGTGCTGTATTACTTTAACCAGGTATCTCTCAATGGAATCTTCACAAATTTTATAATTGTTCCGCTATTGGGCTATGGTGCTGTTTTGACCGGTTTCTGTGCCTTGCCGTTTGTCTATCTGTTCGCGCCGATTGCCCATCTATTGCTATGGTTTACTGCAAAAATAGTGCTGATTTCAAATTGGCTGATCAAACTGTTTGCCCAGATTCCGGTGATCGGTTTCCATGGTGTTACCGATCTGGATATGCTGGTTTTTTTAGTTGTCATGTCAGTTTTGACCTTTGTTGTAAATGCCCGACTCAAGAAGACTCTTTGCCTGTTGCTACCTTTACTGGCAATAGTCGTTCATCTGGCCACACCTCAACTCTCGGATGGAAAACTGCATGTCACCATGCTCAGTGTCGGGCAGGGGGAATCCATACTGCTGCGGATGCCGGATGGTACGACCATGTTGGTGGATGGTGGCGGATATCTGAATGATAATGGACGGGATTTTGGTGAACGTCTCCTTGTTCCGGCTTTATACAAGATGAAGATCAGGCGCATTGACAAAATGGTCATGACACACAGTCATCCGGATCACATGGGTGGATTGCCTTTTACTGCCAGAATGATTCCGGTCGGTGAATTTATGGAATCTGTTTCAGGTGGTTATGGCAAACAGTATAAACAGCTGCGCAGCAATCTGGTGGAACAGCACATACCCATACGTCAACTGGCAGCAGGAGACAGTTTTAAGTTGGCGGAAGGCGTTTTGATGACAGTTCATTCGCCTTCAAAAATGTCGGCAGCAAAGGCTTCTGATGATGACCTGAACGAAGAGTCTCTTGTGTTCAGTATCAGCTATGGAGAGGTTAATATGTTATTTACTTCTGATGCCGGTTTTGCTGCCGAACAACGCTTATTGAATGAAAAACGGAATATCAAGTCAACCGTACTGAAGGTAGGACATCATGGCAGTCGTTATTCAACCCTGCCAGATTTTCTGGAGAGTGTTGATCCTCAGGTAGCACTTATTTCTGCTGGCAAGGGAAACAGTTTTGGTCTGCCTTCACAGGATACTGTTACCCAGCTTGAAAATCGAAG
>JBGSQR010000203.1:0-7209 GCA_041737975.1 Geobacterales bacterium
TGTCCGGACTGCGATTCTGCGCGGCGGGTACGGTATTCCACAACCGGCTGGTTGGAGCCGGGTCTTGCTGCCTGGCGGCCAGTACGTGCCGGTGCCGGTTTAGAGGAATTTGTGCGTGGCTTGCCATGTGCAGGTGCTGCATTGGATCTGGAACCTGCACCGCCAAAACGGCTGTTACCATGGCCGGATGGGCGTTTTGCGCCGCTACCGCGAGCTACTCTGCGCAGTATGGACAGAGGTGCCAATCCATCGATATTAAGTTCCGGAAGTTTCTTGCCGATGAAGCGCTCGATTTTTTCCAGGTAGCTGAGTTCGGAAGATGAAACAAAAGAAATTGCAATACCTGAAGCGCCAGCACGACCGGTACGACCGATACGGTGGACATAGTCTTCGGCAAAACGTGGCAGGTCGAAGTTGATAACATGGCTGATGCCGTTTACATCAAGACCGCGAGCAGCAACATCAGTTGCTACAAGTAGACGTATCTTACCGCGACGCATGCCGTCAATTGTCTTGTTACGAGCCATTTGGCTCATATCGCCATGAAGCGAAGAGGCCGGGTGACCGTTGCGGCTGAGTTCACGAGCCAGTTCGTCTGCATCTCTTTTGGTGGCAGAGAAGATGATCGCCCGCTTGAGGCCTTCGTCATTGACCAGGTGGCGCAGAAGTTCTTTCTTGTGGTTCAGGTTGTCGGCAACATGTAATCTCTGTTCAATAAGATCATGAGAAGATGTTCTTACAGCCAGTTCGACTTTCTGTGGATTGCGCAGCATTTTTTCGGCCAGTTTGGAAACCGTATTATCCATTGTTGCCGTAAACATGAGTGTCTGGCGATCTGAAGGAGATGCCGAAACGATTTTTTCCATATCTTCGCTGAAACCCATGTCAAGCATGCGGTCAGCTTCGTCAAGGATAAGCATTTCCAGACGATCAAGTCTTACGCTGCCACGGTTAAGATGGTCCAGAAAACGACCTGGAGTCGCTACGATGATGTCTACCGGTGCGGAAAGCAGGCGCAATTGCTCACGATATGGCATGCCACCCAGGATCGAACCGCAGCGGATTTTTGTGCCACGGCTATAGATGCGTGCGGCGTCCATGACTTGGGCAGCAAGCTCTCTGGTCGGTGTCAGTACAAGAATACGTGGTCCTTTACCGGGAAGAGTTGGAGCAGCAGTCAGGCGTTCAAGAGCGGGGAGTACAAAGGCGGCAGTTTTGCCGGTTCCGGTCTGGGCAGTTGCGATCAGGTCGTTGCCTGCCATTACCAGAGGAATTGCTATTTCCTGTATAGGTGTAGGTGTTGTGTAGCCACAGGCGTCGATCGCCTTGAGAATGTTAGTGTTGAGGTTCAGTTCTTCAAATGTCATCAGTTTTATTGTCCTTTGAATCAGGCGGTGTGTCGGTTTAAAGCACACGCGAGCCGCGGGATCAAACAATATGATCCACTGACTGGACGGCAGTTCCGTGTGTGCAGGCTGTACAAAATACCTTGTAGCGAATTTAATGGCATTCCGGGTTGAGCCGTAGGTGAATACGCACAGGCCTGTACGTGTTCTCACCGGGGCAGTGGCAACTTACGAGTGCTTATTAAATTTGGCGCTGTGTAAAAAAATCTTACACGGTATAAATCTTCGCCTTCCAACGTACTGCCAAGTTCAATAAAAGGGATTGAATCAGGGATCGGTAAGCGATGATCAAAAAGAAAACGACGGACACCATGCCGTCGTTTGTGTGACAGTCTCCAGTAAATATAGAGGTGGATGTTCAATAAAGCAAGACAATTCTTCATCTAGCTCGATAAAACAACTATTTAGTGTATTGAATCCGCTTTTTGCAAGAAAATATTTATTGAACTTTGTAGCTGAAAGCCGTAAAGTTCAAAGCTTGTTAAAACGTTTGCTACGTGACTTTTAGCGCCTTGGCGCAACATAAAAGAGGAGTTATGGCTACTACAATTGGAGTTATTGGCGGCAGCGGGCTTTATGAGATGGAAGGTCTGGAAAATATTGAACACATTTGTATTGATACGCCATTTGGTAAGCCATCCGATGACTATGTTGTTGGAATGCTAAACGGTGTGAGGATGGTTTTTCTGCCTCGCCATGGACGTGGACATAGGTTTACACCTTCTGAAGTTAATTATCGTGCCAACATCTATGGCATGAAGGAATTGGGTGTTGAGCAGATCATTTCTGTTTCCGCTGTCGGCAGTCTGAAAGAGGAGATTGTGCCAGGCCATATGGTGATCCCGGATCAATTTATAGATCGTACCAAAGGCATCCGCAAGGATACATTTTTTGGAGATGGGATAGTGGCGCATGCAGGTTTTGCCGATCCGGTTTGTTCGAACCTTTCAGAGAAGCTCTTTGCCGCTTCACTTAGAGCCGGTGCTACAGTGCACAAAGGTGGTACCTATGTCTGTATGGAGGGGCCGGCTTTTTCTACCAGAGCTGAATCTTTCATGTATCGCGACCTGGGCGCATCCATCATAGGTATGACAAACCTTACTGAGGCCAAATTGGCTCGTGAGGCGGAGATTTGCTACGGAATTATTGCCCTGTCAACGGATTATGACTGCTGGCACGAGCATCATGATGATGTCACCGTAGAGGCCGTTATTGCCATAATCAAGCAGAATGTGGAGATGGCCAAAAATATCATTCGTCATGCTGTGTCCGATATTTCCGGTGATCGAAGCTGCCCATGTGCAACAGCCATGCAGTACGCGATTATCAGTGACAAGTCGATAATGCCGCACCAAACAAAAGAGAAATTAGATCTTATTATTGGGAAGTATCTATAAGGGGAAAGCTCATGGGTATAGTAGTTGTGGGGACGGTAGCATTTGACACGGTTGAAACACCTTTTGGCAGGGGCGAAAACGTTCTTGGCGGTTCAGCCACATATTTTTCAACTTCGGCCAGTTTTTTTACCGATGTATCACTGGTGGCCGTAGTGGGTGAGGACTTTCCGGAAGAGCATGTTCAATTCCTACAGTCTCGCGATATTAATACGGACGGGCTACAGCGTATTCCGGGCAAGACCTTTCACTGGACCGGGCGTTACGGCTATGATCTCAACGAGGCGCAAACGCTGGATACTCAGCTCAATGTATTGATGGACTTTAAACCGAATCTACCCGAATCCTACCGTAATGCCGAGATACTGTTCCTGGCCAATATTGATCCAGACCTGCAGATGGAAGTTTTGGAGCAGGTTAGAAACCCAAAACTGATCGCCTGCGATACTATGAACTTCTGGATCTCCTCCAAGCCGGAATCCCTTAAAAAAGTCCTGCAGAAGGTTGATATTGTAATAATTAATGAAGGTGAAGCTCGGCAGTTTACCGGTGAGGCCAATCTGGTCAAGGCGGCCCGTCAGATTATTGCGCTGGGCTGCAAACGTCTGGTTATCAAGCGTGGCGAGTACGGCGTGCTGATGTTTACAGCCGACACGGTTTTTGCCGCACCGGCTTATCCGCTGGAAGAGGTTTTTGACCCGACTGGCGCAGGTGATACCTTTGCAGGTGGTTTTATGGGCTATTTGGCAAACAGCGGAGACCTGAGTGAAGAAGGTATTCGCCAGGCGATTGTATTCGGTAGCGTCATGGCCTCATTCAATGTGGAGGACTTTAGTCTTGACCGTATGAAGCGCCTTGAATATGGAGAAATTGAAGCACGTTACAAAAGTATCAAGGCCTTGACCTCTTTCAGGGATATCGTAGAACTTTAGCGGTGTTGCGATTGATTGACAATGCTGTCTGGATTTGTTAGCGTTCCCGGAATAATAGTAAAAAAATTAGCTGTCTGGAGCATTATGAAAATACGCCGGTTACATGCAAGCCTCCTCTTGCTGCTGTTACTTGTTTCTACAGGTTGTGCCGGTCGCCACGATTCTGGCGTACAGGAGACGACTAACAAGAATCCTGCAGCATATCACTACCAGATGGGCTTGTCGTATATGGGGGAACGCAACTATACCCGTGCTCTGTTCGAGTTAACTGAGGCGGAGAAGTACGATCCGGAGAACCCGGAACTTTTATATAATCTGGGTATGGCTTATGTGGGGAAAAAACGTCCGGATCTGGCCGAACAGAAGCTGTTGGCGGCCATAATGCTCAAACCAAGTTATTCCAAGGCGCGCAATGATCTGGGAGTCGCATATATCCAATTAAAGCGTTGGGATAAAGCCATTGAGCAGTTCAAAATTGTTAAAGATGATCTTTTCTATGATGGTTCGGATAGCGCAAGCATATATCTGGGGCTATGTTATTTAGCCAAGGGAGAACACCAGAAGGCGCTGGAGGAGTTGCGAAGTGTTCCGGAGACTAACCCGCGAATAAAGATAATACGCAATCTTTCTCTTGGTAAGGTCTGGTTTGCCATGGGTAATACAGACCTTGCAATAACAGAATTCAAGAAAGCTATTTCCGTCTACAAAGATTACGGTGAAGCCTACTATTATCTAGGTCTGGCCCAGCTGAAACTTAACAATAAAGATGAAGCCAGAAAAGCCTTCAAAGAAGTGCTACGCATCTTCCCGGAGTCAGATCTGGGACATTTGTCAGTTGGCTATCTGGAACAGCTTAAATAAGCGAGGCCTTTTTGTCCGAAAACTTGACAGAAAATCAGGATTATTCCACCAGTTCCCCCGGAGCAATACTTAAAAGATGCCGCGAGTTTCATCGGATCTCTATTTATGAGGCTGCTGATGCCACCAAAATTGGTGAAAACTACCTGACCGCCCTTGAAAACGACAGTATCAGGGACTTTGCAAATGTCGCCTATCTAAAAGGTTTTCTGCGAATTTATTCTAATTATCTCAGCCTGAATGCCGATGACATGGTAAGACTTTTTGAAAGGCTTTACGAGCCTGCCGGTAACCATAAAAACAGTTCTAACAGTCTGGATTCCGATAAAACAGCAAAGCGGCGCAAGTGGTTCTCCTGGCAAAAACTGGCCATGCCAGCAGTGCTGATGCTATTGCTGATAATTACCTCTGCCATTATCAATCGCACGTCAACACCTGTCGCTCCACCTCAGAAAGAAGTACAGGTAACTGTTCAGGCTGATATTGTTCAGCCGATTGTCTCCAGTGCCAGTAAACCGATCAGCAAAGACATCGTCAAAGAAATCCCTGTAGTACAACCTCCCGTAAAAAAAGAAGAACTGCTCGTAGAGCATAAGGAAGTTCCTAAGGTCACTGTTGAACCAGCCAAGTCTTTTTTTGTGCAAATGAAGGTTCTTCACAACAGTAAGTTGGCTGTGACTATTGACGGTGCAGCAACTCAGAGTTATGATTTAAGTGGTGGTGATATAATTGAATGGAAAGCCTCAAACAGTATCGTTTTGGAGTTGTCCAACGCAGGCGCCATTGAGGCGGAGTTGAATGGTAAACCTCTAAAATCATTTGGCCCTGTTGGAAAACCAGCCTATGTGGTAATTGGGGCTGATGGTGTAAAAGAATAAAAAATCAAGATAAAGAGCAAGGAGAGGATTTATGCAGATAGCAAATCGATGCAAAAAATGCGGCAGGGTTATGAACAGCCAGCGTGTTGATAACTATCGAGTCAAATTGACCTGCCCTTGCGGTTTTACGGATTTCCGCACTATTTCGGATAGGGCAAAAACGGTTAACCCGTACTACCAAAAAGTTAATTTTATCCCTGAAGTGGAAAACGATGAGGGTAAAATGGTGCTCTCAATGCAAAGGTCCAACCGTGAGCATCTGGAGATTATTTCCCTGGAGGAAATCTGTATGCTGGTTTCCTCTGATTTTGATTTTAATGATGTGTTGATGACGGTGGTAGCCAAGCTGTCAGTACAGCTAAATGCCAGTGTAGGTAATATCTATTTAATGGAAGAGGGTGAGCTCGTTCTTCGGGCAACCTATGGCTATGAAGTTGAAAAAATAGGTAAAATACGTCTTAAAGTCGGTGAGGGCATTACCGGCACAGTGGCAAAGGAAATGCTGCCTCTGAACCTTAGTCATGCTTCACAGGACCCACGCTACAAAGTTTTCAGCGAGTTGAATGAAGAAAAATACTATTCCATGCTTTCGTTTCCGATCACTGACAAGAAAGATATTTATGGCGTAATTAATTTACAGAAAACCACCATGCGCAGCTTTCCTGAGGATGAAATTTATTTTGTTTCCATTATTGCCAACCTGATATTGTCAGCCATTAAAATTCGCCGCCAGATGGTGTCGCCTAAGGGCATGGAAAAGAATCCAACCGCATCTTGACAGTATGATGCTCCGTGCTAGACTTGACTTGAGTCTGATTTTAGGGAGCCTGTTTTGCCTAATTATAAAAAGCGCATACTTTTAGTGGATGATGAAGAAAATGCCCGAACTGCACTCGCCAAAATTCTTTCCCGCGAAGAGTATGAGGTGCTTTCTGCAGGTAACGGATTTGAGGCGCTGGAACTCCTTAAAAATACTCAGGTTGATCTTATAATTACTGATATTAATATGCCAGAGATGAACGGCATGTCTTTTTTAAGGGAAATAAACCAGCTTTATCCAGGTAGTAATGTAATAATGGTAACAGCTTATGGTGAAGTTGAATCATATATAGAAGCAATGAATCTTGGGGCTTTCGAGTATATTAACAAGCCTGTTAGAATCAATGAACTCAAAAAGATTATCAGCAAGGTTTTCAGGGTTAATTAGTTAAGGTCCGCTTTTCTTAGTGAAAAATCTTTTAGTGAGGGTGCCCTGTCATGAAACAATTTGAAAAAATTCTGGTTGCAGTCGATTTTTCAGACAACTCCAGCTACGCTTTTGAATATGCGTTGTCTCTGGCCAAACAGTTTGATTCTGAGCTGCTTCTACTGCACGTTATTAATGAACCGGTAGATTTGCGCGGTTTCTATGTACCGCATATTTCTTTTGAACAGCTTGAAAAGGAGATCGCCGCCGGAGCTGCCATAATGATGGAGCAGTTTTGCCAGGAAAAAGATGCAGGGCTATGCCAACTACAAAACATCCATTGTAACCGGCACGCCATTTGATGAAATTATCCGTAAAGCAAGTGAATTTGAAGCTTCATTGGTTGTGATCGGTACGCATGGCCGTACAGGACTTGATCACATCATTTTTGGCAGCACCGCAGAACGCGTCGTGCGCGGTGCTACCTGTCCAGTACTCACAATTCGCTTGCCTGAAGAGCAATAACTAAAACGCAGCTTATTTCAGTTTAAATTC
>JBGSQR010000288.1:0-5108 GCA_041737975.1 Geobacterales bacterium
GGATCCAGCGCCGCCTTGATGGCCTTCATGGCACCGATCTGCTGGGGTGATAGTTCCATTTCAATATACGGAGCCTTGGAAAGACCTACTCCATGTTCACCAGACATGGTGCCATTCAGATCCAGTGCCGCCTGGAACACATCTTTGATCGCCATATGTGCCTTTTCTTCCATGCCGGGGATACTATTATCAACCATGACATTGACATGAATATTACCGTCTCCGGCATGACCGAAATTAACGATTGTAATGCCATGCTTCTGCTGGATCTTTTCAATGGCACGAATGATATCCGGCACTTTGCTGCGCGGCACAACGATATCCTCATTGTACTTGTTGGGGTTGATGTCTTTCAGCGAAGGCGATACCAACCGCCTGACCCGCCAGAGCTCATCCGATTCAGCAGCATTCTGGGCCACCCGGAACTGAACCAGGCCAAGCGGCTTGATCAGTTCATGAATCTTTGCAGCCTGCTTTTCAATCAGGTCACGGTCACCATCAACCTCGATCAGCAAGACGGCACGTCCTTCAGCCGGAATACCCAATTTGAAACGCCGCTCAACACATTGCAAAGCCGAGTAATCCAGAAACTCCAGCGTAGTCGGAATAATCTTGTTGCTGATGATTGTGGATACAGCCTTGGCAGCCCCATCGATGGAATCAAAGATCGTCAGCATGGTTTTTTTGGCTTCCGGAAGCGGCAACAGCTTGAAGATGATCTTTGTGATAACCCCCAGAGTTCCTTCACTGCCGCAAAGCAGATGAGTCATGTCATAGCCAACCACACCTTTGTAGGTTTCTCCTCCAGTGCGGATGATCTCACCGTTAGGAAGTACCACTTCCAACCCCATAACAAAATCACGTGTGACTCCATATTTGATACAACGCGGTCCGCCGGCATTTTCTGCTACATTGCCGCCAAGTGTGGAAAATTTAAGCGAAGCCGGATCGGGCGGATAGAACAGGCCCAATTTTTCTACCGCCTGTTGAAACTGCTCGGTTACTAGACCCGGTTCCACCTCGGCAATCAGGTTCTCTGTGTCGATCCTCAGGATGCGATCCATGCGGGTTGTTACCAGCACAACCCCACCGGATTTTGGCAGTGATCCGCCTGTAAAACCGCTACCGGCACCGCGCGGAAAGACCGGAAAGTTTTCCTGGTTGGCCAGTTGCAGTATTTTAGATATTTCTTCGCTATTGGCTGGATGAACCACGGCATCCGGCAGAAACTCCACCTGAGTGGCGTCATAACCGTAACAGATCATATCCTGCCTGCTGGTGGTGATGTTTTTAGAACCTACAATTGATGTCAATTTGTCGATCAGCTTTGCATCCAGCATAAAAACTCCTTACAGGTTAAGTAAAAAATGTTGCAGCTAAATCATTTTAATGTACAAGCCCAATCCACTTCCAGTAGGTAAAGACCATCAGACACATAAAAGCTGCCGTGAAAACAGCCAGAACCGCGCCGGTTTTAACAAGCTCTGCTGGAGCGATATGACCAACCCCTAAAGCAACTGCATTCGGCATATTACTTACCGGCAGCATAAACTGATTCGGCATGGTAATGCCCAGAATCAGGGCGAAAGAAAGTGGATCTGCGCCGATTGCAACGGCATGAGCAATGATAATCGGAGTCAAGGCAGTTGTTTTCGGGCCGCCGCCGGTAAAAAACACCTGCAATGCCGCAGCAAAGCAGATAATGATTACCATCTGCACTGGATGGGACATGGTGATGATCGGGGAAAACATTGTGCTGGCGAGCCATTTTGCCGCGCCGGAACTGACCAGTGCCGCTCCCATGGAAAGTCCTGCGCCATAAACGATGAAAATATTCCAGGGAACTTTCTGCTGAGCTTCCTTCCAGTCCATAATCCCTTTCTTTGGCCAGAGTAGCAGTATTACGGCCATCAGACCGACAGTAACAACTTTTACACCATGCAGAGAATCCGTAGCCCACATGACCAGGGTAAACAGAAATATTACCAATGTATAAACTTCCTGTGCTTTCAGTGGACCCAGCGCTGCCAGTTCATTGCGGATGTATTCCTGACCATCACCCAGACTTTTCACCTCTGGCGGCCACATGGCTTTAATGATGAAGATAGACAAAAATGCCAGCACAAAGGCCGGAAGCCCGGCTGCTTGAAACCACCCTGACCAGGATATCGAAGACTTGGTAGCAGCCTCAATCAATCCGACAGTAATCGGGTTGCCGACATGGGCCGTCAAAACGCCCATACTCATCATTGTTCCGCTCATGGCAACGATAAATAAAAGTGCTTTGACAATATTACTCTGCCCCTGTTTAGCTCCAAAAGCGGTCGCGATTCCAACAATGATCGGCAGCATCAACAGTGTTCTGGCGGTAATCGACGGCACCAGAAAGGTCATCACCAGCATAACAGCTGCAACTGCCCAATAAATCTTGGCTGAGGAACCTTTGGCCGCATTAACCAGCAGCAAGGCGATACGCTTGGACAGACCGGACTTTTCCATACAACCTGCCATGATAAAACCGATGATAATCAACCAAAGTGCGGTATTGGAATATCCGCTAAAGGCTCCTGCCAGTTTCGTAGCCTTCAGGGATGCCAACAGGAAAACAATCATCAGACCGCTCATGGCGTCATCAACCGCCTGGGTAACCCAGACAATAATCGCGAACACAGCAACAGCCAGAGAAGCCTTGCCGGCTGGCTGCAATCCTTCAATAGGAGGAACCAACCAGACAATTGAGAAAACAGCTGCCAAAGCGATCACCAGGAAAATCCATTTCTGCTTGAACATTTTCAGCCCCCCATGAATAGAAATAAAACAACTGTTGTTTCACTAAATCTGCCTTATCTGGCCACAGCAAATAATAGTTAAAACAACATTACTGTTGTTTATTTTGAATGCTTCTCAAAAATGACAAGACAGACATTTGAGGGTACCGGAAAGCCAAAAACAAGGACCGGATATTTTACTGAAACTGGCTGAATTTCAAAGTTCTGCAGAACAGGATTTTTTCATATTTTTTTCTTGCCGAATGACAATAATAACGGGACAGAATCAGTTACTAAAAAACCTCTTTGATTACAATTTTAAACCAAACGCCAATTTCAGAAATTCTGATTGATTTTTAGATACTTATTTTGTAGATTAGACTCTCATATACAACATCGAACAGGCAAAATGCAGGTAACTGTATGACGCAAAGCTACCTATCCTTAAAAGGACAGAGGGGTTACCGAAATGGCAAACAATATCAAGCCGCCATTTAATGAAATGGTGGCTTTTTTTATACATAGCCAATATTTTCAACTTTGAACAATTCTGCCTAGGCAACCATATCCAGCCAGAATACACTCAGCTTAGATTCAAGCAATTTATCATCTTGGACACTTTGGAAATCAACTCTATGAAACCGCTATGAAATGTGAAATCTGCCAGGAAAACGAATTAAAAATTCAAATCAATGCCCTTAAAGATGTGATCTACATTGCTCAGGCTTCTGTATCTTCGCTTGAACTGGACAACCTTTTAAACACGATTCTGTATAGTGTGATGGGGTTTACCGATATGCCGATCGGAAGAATCCTTCTGTTTGACAACTTCAACTCCACATTGATACCGCATTCACATCTGGGCCTAAGTGATGACTTCATACCAGGTAACAGCCTGGAAGTATTGCCGGACAGTCCCCTGTCGTTGCTGTTCAAAAACAACAGCATCCATATTATGGAAGATATTTCCTCGGTTCATTGCAGCAGCATCAATACACAACTAATCCATGACAGCATCAAATCACATCTGGCTATTCCACTAATTACTAATAACTCCGTTTACGGTCTCCTCTGCCTCGATGATTTCGAGTCGCGCCGTTTTGATGCCACCAAAATATCAATGTTATCTATGCTGGCTTCTTTTGTCGCCATGTCCATAGCAAATGCCCAACACCATTGGGACACAAAACAGTTATCGATTATTGACCCTCTGACAGGCCTCTTTAACCGGCGCCATCTGGATATAGTTTTACCCCAGGAGTTTGAACGGGCGCGACGTCACGGCTGTACTTTTTCACTGATTCTGATCGATGTGGATTATTTCAAGCAATTTAACGATACTTTCGGACACCAGTTGGGTGACGAAATCCTGAAGATGGTCGGTCATCTTTTAAAAGACACATTGCGAGGTATGGATATCTGCTTTCGATATGGTGGTGAGGAATTCCTTGTTATTCTGCCCATGACTACAATATATGATGCCCGAATTGTTGCTGAACGAATCAGGCAGCTTGTATTCGATGAAAGCAGGAAAGTATTGTATGAAACAACTGAAATGCCTGTAACCGTAAGCATCGGTATCTCTGCCTACGCTACTGATTCAGGAACAGCTGCCGAACTCCTGAACCTGGCAGACCAGCAACTTTACTCAGCCAAACTTGGCGGAAGAAATCGTATCTCCCCATGCAATTAATCTAAACCAGTTTTATTAGCACAAGAACACTTATTAAAATTAGACTATTGAATCTTTTATATGATTTGATATACGGAAAACTTAAGTTTTATGGGCATTGAAATAATAAAAGAATTTTTTTCTGATTCTCACCAGATAACATCCAAACAACAGATCATTCCTTTAAGACGCAAGCTGGCATTCATAATCACAGCTTTTACAGTCCTGATTGTAATTTTTCTTGGCATTTTGCAAAACCGACTGCTGTCGCAGGTGCTTAAAGAGGATTATCAGGCTCACAGAAATCAGATAGAAGAAGCCACCCTTGATGCTATCGGCTACTATGACAACCTGAACCTGTTGATCGCCAAAACCAAGGAAAGCCGTATAAAATCTGTTCTGGACAGAGTCCTTGCAGATTATCAAAAAGGCATTACTGCAGGATCGCTAAAACTTTCTTCCTACATTGACAAAGACATAGAAAATCTCTACCTGATAGACAATAAAAACATAATCCTGCATTCGACCGATCCAACAGAAATTGGTCTTGATTTCAGTAAATTTCCAGAATTTTCCCGCCAGCTGGATGACATCCGCTCCAAAGGGGTTTTATTTGTAGACGGCATCAGTATCCCGACAAAACAGAAGCAGCTAAAGCTTTTCGCATA
>JBGSQR010000293.1:0-2004 GCA_041737975.1 Geobacterales bacterium
GCAGCTGCCAGTGCAGCTGTTTTAATAGCAAACCGGGAAAAATCTTCGTCTTTGACAACCCTTTCGCCTTTTAGCAGCCTAACCGTTAGAAAGTAGACACCGAGGCAAGCAAGTGAAGACGAAAAAGCCGTGGCCATATTCACACGAAAAGCTATGTTTCCAAACGGCAACCATGTAAACGGCTTGGCAAACATCAAAAACAAAGGGTATCCGGGAGAATGCGCAGAACCAAGAGAGGCGGTAGCGGTTATAAATTCACCGCTGTCAAAAAAAGTAACCGAAGGTGCAAGAGTAGCCATGTATATAGCAAACGGGATTGAGAATGCAAGGATTGCAAAAAAATCCAGATATGACTTTAATTGTATGCCGGTAAACTTTGAAAGCGGATTTTTCATATATTCTCACCAGCCCTTTGAAAAACAGAGATTGATACCCTGTCGCGCCAGAGATAATAGAAACCTGCAAAAATAACAGGGAAGAAGCCAATACCATGAATAACCAGTGCCAGACTTACTGATGTTGAGGCATCAATGCCAAAAACTGACAGCCCCTTGAAACAGGCATAATGATATGTACCGATAAATCCTGGAGAGGCAGGAACCATAACGGCAAAAACAAGCAGCACAAGAATAAACATGGATGCTGTAATCGGCAGGTCAATCCCAAACCCTCGGAGGATCAGATCGACAGGTAACAATGCAAAAGTCCAGATCAGGATTGATGAAATCAAGACAGCACCAAAATGTCGCCCCTTAAAAGGCAAATTAATACCAGCAATGAAAGAGCCAAGCAAAGGAATCAGCCGGTCTGAAAAACTACGTGGAAACGGTTTCAGTATAGTACTTAAAAAAGATAATGTTTTCGTTGTCTGACGTTTCAATAAAAACAGGAAAACCACCACCACGCAATAGATCAGGAAAGTAATTACTCCGCCAGCCCTGAGAGCTGCACCTGCATCTCCCATGCCCTGCGGAAGTTTTATTGTAAACAGGGTAATAACAAGCATCAGCAAAACCGTAAAACCGTCAAACAGCCTGTCAATCACCAGTGAGGCAAAAACAGCAGGAGTTTCGAGCTTTTCACGCTGTGCCAGCAGATAGGCCCGAACAAACTCTCCAAGGCGTGCCGGCAAAAGATTGTTAGCCATATATCCGATAATAGTCGCTGGGAATAGGGATGATAATGGAATAGGTTTCAAGCCAATCAGAAGGTAATGCCAGCGTACTGCCCGCAGGAAGTAACTGATAAAAGTTAAAATAATTGCAACCATAACAAAACGGTAATCAACTGCCTTGAGTGCCATAACAAGCTGGTTAAAATCAATTTTTCTGGATAACAGCACCAGAAAAAAAATACTTACTGCAATACCAATCCAAAACTTAAAATCGAGACCGACTTTCACAAGCAGACCTCTTGCGGACATTTAGCAAAAATTGTTTTTACCTTGTTCATCTCAACTCTTGACAGTATCTTTCTCGTTGACGCCACATCTTCGCCAATAGCCTTGATCAATGAATCGGCATCAGGAAATTTTTTTTCACCCCGCAGGCGTTGTACAAAGCAGAAAGCCAGCTCCTTACCATAAAGTTCCCCATTAAAATCAAGCAGGAATACCTCAATAGAACGTTCCATAGAATCAAAAGTCGGGCAGGTACCAATATTGCACGCCCCATATACCATTTTGCCATCCACTGCAGCCAAAACAGCATAAACTCCATCGGCCGGGATTAATTCATTGCAGACAGCAATATTGGCCGTCGGGAAACCTAACATGGTCCCAATTTCTCGCCCATGAACAACTCGACCGGAGACAGCGTGGTAACGTCCCAGGATAGAACTGGCCCCTGCAACATCACCACTTGTAATCATGTTTCTGACAAGGCTGCTGCTAAAGATATTAATCGGGTCTCCAACAGCCTTCAGGCTTTCAACTGAAAAACCCAATTGAGACCCCATCTTCTTCAAAGTAGTGTAATTCCCTTTACGACCTCGACCAAAGGCATA
>JBGSQR010000327.1:0-2255 GCA_041737975.1 Geobacterales bacterium
CTGACCAACTGAGTCATTCTTCGCATCTATCTTCATACCAATTGTACCATTGGCATTGATATGCGGGGTAACTTCCAGAGACAGTGCAGCTTCAACAAATTTTGTTTCTACCTTGTCAGAAGTTGATGAGGTGTATGGAATCTGCTGCCCCTGTGTAATTTTTGCTGACTTATTATTTAAGGTAGCAACTTTTGGCGTAGAAACAATCTTAATCAAACCAGCACTGGCTGCAGCATTAAGTCTGAGATCCAAAGAAATATTACTGGTCAACGTACCAAACGATATTCCCATTGCACCACCAGGAAGACCAGAAAGACCAGATGTTGGTGCCGCAGTTGTTGTTAAACCACCAAAACTAGTATCTAATTGATTGATTCCCAAAAATGATGCACTACCGTCGCGATAATGAACACCCCAGTTAACACCGAGGCTTCTGGTAAATGTCGAAGATGCTTCTATAATACGAGCCTCTATCATGACCTGTTTTTCAGGAACATCTACCTGAGCGAGAAGTCTACGAATATCATCTAAAACTATTGGTATATCTCTTACAAAAATCTTATTAGTACGAGCATCTGGTGTAACCATGCCACGTTCAGTTTTTAGTGAATTCATCTGAGTTACGACACTAGGCAAATCAGCATAGTTAATGCTAAAGGCTTCTGTTTTAAGCTCAATAGCTTTATATTTCTGCTTTTTAAGCTCCAGATCCTCTTCAGCCTGAGTTTTAAACTTACCCTTACCCTTAATTATAATTATATTGCCCTCTTCACGTTTATCGAGTCCTTTGGTATCTAGTATTATGTCTAATGCTTGATCCCAAGGAACATTTACTAACTTGATACTGATATTACCGGTAACGTCATCGCCAAGTACAAAGTTTTTGTTACTTACTTCGGATAGCAATTGAAATATTTTACGGACTTCAGCATCAGCAAATTCCAGTGTTACCTTTCGGCCTTTATATGTCTTTGTTCCAGACAACGACTTAACAGATACATCCGTAGAACTCTCTAAGGCCGAATTAACTTCTTCGTCAAGCACAGGAGCAGATTTCGCAGCTTTTGCTGAACTCCTTACAGTTACGATAGCTTTATCAGATGTAATACCTTCAGGATTCTTAAAATCGACATAAATCATGTCGCCCTCACGCCTGAATTCATAAGGCGCAGCTACTTTCATAGCTATTCTAACTTTTGTATCTACCGTTTTACGTGTTTTAACTAACATTGGAGTGATACGCAGAACAGGTGATGCAAATCCCTTTGACTCCAAAGAACGCTGTAGGTTTTTTGGCAATGCAGCTCCTTTAATTGTAAGTGTTACAAATCCAGGAGTAGCAACTGGAGGATCAACAACAGAATCACCATTCAATTTAACTGAAACCCTTGAAATAGCATCTACAACCTGAAAATCAATCATCTCGACAGCTAATGGTGCATTCTTCCGTGTAACTTCAGCTTTTAAAACACTAGTACTAACCGAAGATGTTTTAACAGGAGTCGACGTTACAGGAGCTATCTCAGAAGACACTTTTGGTTCTGATGGTTTTTCTGGCACATTTGTCTTGGGAACTGAGTCAACCTTTTTATCAGATGAAGCAGATACTAATGCTGTATTAGGGTTTTCTGCCACTGAACTTTTTTTCAATTCAACAATCAAACCCATATCAGATTTAATAACGCTTGTTTCAGGAAAAGTACCACCTAGTGAATCAAAAACCACTCTTACTTTTTCAGGATACAGCCCTAATCTTGCTGATGCTACACCAGCAGAGTTTAACTGTATTAAACGACTTGGTAAAAGACTTTTTACATCAAACATATCGACTACAAAACGATCAGGTTTATTCAGCCGGAATGACTTAAATTCTGAAGCTCCACCATCAACTGAAATAATTATATTATTATTTTTAAGAGAAATCCCTGTTAGATTATGGCTTGATTTAGCAACATGTGTATTAGTTTCTGATAACACCTTTTCTACAACTACTGGAGCTACTGGAATTTCAGCAGGGGCAGCAGGTAGAATTGGAATATTATTCTCAGATTTATTTTCTGCTGTTACTGAGGATTTTTCAGGAACAACCTCTTTCACAGAATAAGCAGGAAATGACACTTTCAATTCGCCTGGTTTTTCAGGTGAAGCAGACAATACAGCTTCAAGGTCTTTTACAAGCTCAATTTCGACTCTTGTTAAAACACCAGCTTCTGTATCATATCTACTGACAGTTACTTTTTTGAAATTGGCCTTAT
>JBGSQR010000334.1:0-2250 GCA_041737975.1 Geobacterales bacterium
GGTCCGAACGGGACATTGGCTCGTCAGATCATGTCTTGCGTCACTTTGGATATCACTGACTCAAGCATCACAGTAACCAGAGTTGACGATTCTAATATTGCCAGATCAGCACATGGTTTGACTAGAACTCTGATCAATAACATGGTAGTGGGTGTCACCAAAGGATTTCAGACAAACCTTGAAATCAATGGTGTTGGTTATCGTGCTGAAGTTAAAGGAAATGAACTTCATTTAAGCCTTGGATATTCACATCCGATACATTTCCCGATTCCAGAGGGCATCGCTATTGAAGTTGAAAAGATGACAAAAGTTTCAGTTAAGGGTTTTGATAAGGAGTTGGTTGGTCAAACCTCTGCAAAAATCAGATCTTTCCGTGCACCTGAGCCTTATAAAGGTAAAGGAATTAAGTATGCTGACGAGACTATTCTGAGAAAAGCCGGTAAAACAGGCAAAAAGTAGTCTTTATAAGGAGATTATCGTGGCTAAAACCGCAATAAAAACAATTACAAGATTAAAGCGTCAGGTTAGGGTTCGTAAAAAAGTACTTGGTACTGTTGAACGACCTCGTTTGAACGTATTTAAGAGTGCACGCCATATTTATGCACAGCTTATTGATGATACCAAGGGTGTGACATTAGTTGCTTGTTCTACTTTGTCTGAAGGCGCAGACTCCCTTACATATACAGGCAACGTAGATGCTGCCGTTTTTGTTGGCAAAGAAATAGCACGTTTGGCAATTGAAAAAGGATTTACGTCCGTGGTTTTTGATCGTAACGGTTTCTTGTATCACGGCAGAATTAAAGCACTGGCTAATTCGGCCCGTGAATCAGGGCTTGTTTTTTAAAGCGTTCGAGGAGGTTTTCATTGAGTAGAATAAATCCAGCGGATCTGAATCTTACTGACCGTGTAGTTCATATCAGTCGTGTTGCCAAAGTTGTCAAAGGCGGCCGTCGCTTTAGCTTCTCTGCACTTATTGTTGTTGGAGACGGAAGTGGATATGTAGGTTATGGTCTTGGCAAAGCGAATGAAGTTCCTGAAGCAATTAGAAAAGGTGTTGAACAGGCAAAAAAGAACCTTATTAAAGTTCCTGTCAGCCCAAATCAAAGTATCCCTTTTGAAATTGAAGGTAAGTTTGGTGCAGGAAAATTACTTATGAAGCCAGCTTCTGCTGGTACTGGTGTTATTGCTGGTGGTGCTGCACGTGCTATTTTTGAAGCAGCTGGTATTAACAACATTTTGTCAAAATGCCTTGGATCCAATAACCCACACAATGTCGTTAAGGCTGCTTTTGCAGGTTTAAAGCGTCTTAAAACTCCTGAAGAAATTGCCGCACGTCGCGGTTTGACTGATTAATCATTGAGGTAAGCTGCTATGAATGCAAAGTTACAGGTCACTCTTGTAAAAAGTCCAATAGGTAGACCGCAAAAACATAAAAAAATTGTTGCAGGACTTGGCTTGAAAAAACTTAATATGACTGTAGAGCATAACGATACACCTGAAGTTAGAGGAATGATCGCTAAAATCAGCCATATGCTGAATATCGCACAGTAAATAAAGGTGGTTTAGAATGGATTTAAATACTCTTAAGCCCGCACTGGGATCAACTAAACAATCTAAACGTATTGGTAGAGGCCCTGGTTCAGGTCATGGTAAAACCTCTACTAAAGGACATAAGGGACAAAAAGCTCGTTCTGGTGGCAGTATTAAAGCCGGTTTTGAGGGTGGGCAGATGCCACTTCAGAGACGACTGCCAAAGCGTGGTTTTACACCTATTGATCGTATCGAATATTCGTTGGTTAATGTTGATCAACTAGAGGTTTTTGAAGCAGGATCATTGGTAGATGTTTGTGCACTTGCAGCAAAAGGTTTGATTAAGTCGGCTAAATGCCATGTCAAAATACTTGGCAGCGGAGAAATTTCTAAGTCTCTGAATGTGTCAGGATCAAAATTCAGCCAAACGGCAAAAGATAAAATTGTCGCAGCTGGTGGTTCTGTAGAGGAGAAAGCTTAGTGCTTGACGCACTTAAAAACATTTTTAGAATCCCCGAACTTAAAAATAGGGTTTTATTTTCTTTAGGCATGCTGGCTGTTTATCGCGTCGGTTGTCACATCCCAACACCTGGAATTGATCGTGTTGCTCTCGCTCATTTTTTTAAACAGGCACAGGGAACCCTGCTCGGGCTATTTGATATGTTTTCAGGAGGCGCTTTAGAGCGTCTGTCTGTTTTTGCCCTCGGCATTATGCCTTAC
>JBGSQR010000400.1:0-3508 GCA_041737975.1 Geobacterales bacterium
ACCAGTACTACCTGATATTACTGTAAAACTATATCTATACCTTCTCATCAAACTGCAGATATTTATAAATCTTCTCTTTGTTAGGCTCAATCTTATCTTTATACAACTGCAGGTATTCTTCTTTTTGTGGCAGCCTGCCCAACAATGCCACTACTGCACCCAATTCTGCCGATCCAAGATAGACTCTGGTATTGTCGCCAATGCGGTCATCAAAGTTACGGGTGGAGGTGGAGTAAACATTACCGTCTTTGGGGACTCTGGCCTGATTGCCCATGCAGAGTGAACAGCCGGCAATTTCTATTCTGGCGCCGAAGTTGCCGAAAACGGAGAAGTAGGCTTCTTCTTTGAGCTGGTCCTGATCCATTCTAGTCGGCGGACAAATCCAAGTTCTGGTCTCAGGATTGTTTTTCTGTCCACGCCAGAGTTCTCCGGCGGCGCGGTAGTGACCGATGTTGGTCATGCAGGAACCGAGGAAGACGTCCTGAATTGATTCACCGGCAACTTCGGAAAGCAGTTTAACGTCGTCCGGGTCGTTGGGACAGGCCAGGATCGGTTCGGTGATTTCACTCAAGTCAATTCCGATGATGGCGGCGTATTCGGCATTTTTATCGGCTTCCAGCAGTTGCGGGTTCTTTAGCCATTCCTCGGCGGCCTGGATCCTGTTTTTAAGGCTTTGCGCATCCTGGTAGCCGTCTGCAATCATGGACTGCATGAGGGCGACGTTGGATTTAAGGAAGGCGGTAACAGTTTCTTTAGAGAGCTGAATACAGCCGGCAGCGGCTGAACGCTCGGCGGAGGCGTCGGTGAGTTCAAAGGCCTGTTCTACTGTGAGATCTGGCAATCCTTCCATTTCCAGAATGCGTCCGCTAAAGATGTTGATTTTGTTCTTTTTGGGTACGGTCAAATGCCCCTGTTTGATGGCCCAGTAAGGTATGGCGTTGACTGCGTCACGCAGGGTGATACCAGGGTTGAATTTACCTTTGAATCTAACCAGGACGGATTCTGGCATATCCAGCGGCATGAAGCCCATTGCCCCGGCAAAAGCAACCAGGCCGGACCCGGCAGGAAATGAGAGACCGATGGGGAAACGGGTGTGGGAGTCTCCACCTGTGCCAAGTGTGTCAGGCAGCAGCAACCTGTTCAGCCAGGAGTGAATAACGCCGTCACCTGGACGGAGGGCCACCCCACCCCTTGCTTCGACGAAGCGGGGTAGCGTTTTGTGCATTTTAACGTCTGATACCTTGGGATAGGCGGCGGTATGACAGAATGACTGCATGAACATGGGGGCCAGAAACTTGAGACAGGCCAGTTCGGTTAGTTCGTCAGCGGTCATGGGGCCGGTGGTATCTTGTGAACCAACCGTGGTCATGAGTGGTTCACAGGCGCTGCCAGGAGTCACACCTTCCACACCGCATGCCTTGCCAACCATTTTCTGGGCAAGGGTAAAGCCTTTGCCCGGTGCCTGTAACGGGTTTTCAGTCTGAATAAAGAGCTCTGTTGGTGGAAGACCTAAAAATTTACGGGCTTTGTCGGTGACGGCGCGACCGATGATTAAAGGGATTCGACCACCTGCCCTGTATTCGTCTGACAGTGTGGCTGGTGACAGGCTGATTGTAGAGAGGACGATTGAGCCGGATTCGTCCATGATTTTGCCGTTGGCTATGTCAACGGTTATAATATCACCGGTTTTAATGGCACTGACGTCGGCTTTAATTGGCAGTGCACCTGAGTCCTGGGCGGTGTTGAAGAAGATTGGGGCAATCGCTCCACCAATGATAATGCCATTGCTTTTTTTATTGGGTATATAAGGTATTTCGTTGCCGATAGCCCAGAGGACACTGTTGATGGCGGACTTGCGTGATGAACCTGTACCGACTACATCACCCACAAAGGCAATCTGGAAACCTTCTTTGCGATATTGAGCTATGGTGGCAAGACCATCGGGAAAACGGGTTTTACCCATGGCCAGGGCATGGAGCGGGATGTCGGGACGGCTCCAGGCATCACCGGCCGGGGAAAAATCATCGGTGTTAATTTCACCATCAACTTTGTAGACTTTGAGCTTATAACTATCGGCCACACCCTGTCGCGAGGTGAACCATTCAGCTTTTGCCCAGGAATTGATAACTGCCTGGGCAGGTTTGCAGCCGTTTTTGGCTAAAGCTGCTATCTCATCGAAAGCGTCATAGACCAGAGTAATTTTACTCAAAGCGTTGGCGGCTTCCTGTGCCAAGTCGGCAATCTGCAGTGCAGCAACCAGCGGGGCGATGTTGTAGCCACCGACCATGGTGCCAAGCAGCTTAATTGCATTTTTTGCGGTGATTAACGGTGAAGTTGTTTTACCAGCAACTATGTCAGAGAGAAATGCTGCTTTTATCTGGGCGGCTGGATCGACTCCAGGAGAGACACGGTCGGTTATCAGGCTGAGTAGAAGTTCTTCCTGACCTTTGGGGGGATTCGCCAGAAGCTTGCAAAGTTCAATAGCCTGCTCTGCGGTTAATGGAAGCGGCGGTATCCCCTGTTTGTTGCGTTCGTTTTGATGCTGAATGTATGCTTCGATCATAGGTCTGGTCTCCTCAGAATAGTTGAAAAATTAATAATAACAAAATCATAAAAATGAGACAGCGGCATAGGCCACAACTTTACTGTTGTCACCGCTCACATCTCCACTGGTTGAATATGCAACAATTTCTGAAGCAGTTGCTCCCATCTGTTGAACAGCAATCATCATCACTACGGAAGGAACCACGCCACACATGGTGATATGTTCTGCACGGCAAATATTTAACAGCCCTTCCGAATCTAGTGCCAGAACACGGTCTAGCGCCATGTTGTCCTTGTGCCGTGCTGATTCTGCCGATTCATAATGGGTCATATCAGAGCTGGCTACAATCAGGACATCTTCTCCATATACTCGGATTGCATCTGCCAGCCCCACACCAATTTCGTGCAAAGCTCGATAATCACCATGACCAAGACAAAGAGCTGAAATTGTAACATCTGTGCGCAGATACTGTATGAATGGCAACTGGACTTCCAGTGAATGTTCAAATTCATGGGCCACTGTATCAAACTGTACAAAAGGAGTGTACTGCTTGATTAATTGATTCAGACGACTGTTGATTGGCACTGAACCAAGCGGTGTCAGCCATTCTCCATCAGGATATAGTGCGGCTGGCTCGCCACTTCCGCGATGATTAGGGCCAATAATCAAAACTGTTTGAGGAATATCAAGCTGACCGAAGATTTTACCTGCCACACTGCCGGAGTACACAAAACCGGCATGGGGAGATATAATACCTGGTGTTTTCTTTTTTGGGACGAGTATTTCAATTAAGGAGGATAGATCTTTTCGCAGTTGAACGGGATCGGAGGAATAGAATTGACCAGCTACAGCAGGTTGTCGCCGCATAAATTCCCCCTTCATGGATTTGCTTCTGGGAAATTATATCACAAAAAAAATCTTTTTTTAAAAACCAGGATTTTTTTTTAAAAAACTGATTTCACA
>JBGSQR010000414.1:0-13132 GCA_041737975.1 Geobacterales bacterium
CAGCAAATGATCCAGTTATTGGAATTGTAGCCAATTTGCGACCAGTAAAATCGATTGATGTTTTTCTCCGGGCAGCACAGTTAGTCAAAAATAGAATTTCTGGAGCACATTTTGTAATTGTTGGTGAAGGTGAGTTGGAAATCAGCCTTAAGCGCCTCACACAGGAATTGGGCCTTTCTGATTGTGTTTATTTTTTGGGACGTCGTCACGACATACCTCAGGTTGTTTCTGTCTTTGATGTTGGGGTGCTTTCATCAAACTCTGAAAGCTTTTCCAATACGATAGTTGAATATCTTGCTTCTGGATTACCGGTTGTATGTACTGATGTTGGAGGAGCCAGAGAAGCCATTGAAGATGGTGTAAATGGTTTTGTTGTTCCTATAGGTGATTACGACACCATGTCCTCAAGAATTATTGATATTTTGGAGGGTAGTAAAGTTAAAGCGATGGGTACTCTAAGTCGCCGGAAAGCTGAAGAGTTTTTTTCATTGCCAAGCATGTTAACCAAGTATGAAGACATTTATTTAGGTTATAAAGAAGGGATATGAAAAATATACTAAAGAAAATTGTTCATGCAATCAGTTTGGCACTTGTATTTCCAATAGCGGCAATTATTCAATTAACTGATTCATTCCGTATTTTTCTGATGGCAGGTCAACTGTTTTCATTGATACCAGACGGCCCAGGTGGATTTATAAGGGCAGCATTTTACAGGCTAACACTCGACAGGTGTCCATTAAATGTACAAATTTGTTTCGGCACCTTTTTTACTAAAAGAAATATTGAAATAGGAAATGGTGTGTATATCGGTGGGAACTGCAATATTGGCATGTGTAAAATAGGTGATCATGCAACAATTGCCAGTAATGTTTGCATTCTGAGCGGTAAAAACCAGCATGGCTTTAAACAGATTGGCGTTCCAATTCAACAGCAGCCAGGTAGCTTTCAACAGATTATTATCGGAGAAAACTGCTGGATTGGTCATGGAGCGATAATTATGGCTAACCTTGGGAAACAGAACGTAATTGCTTCAGGTACCGTTATAATTAAGGATACTGGTGATTTTGAGGTTTGGGCGGGTAATCCTGCCAAGTTAATTAAAGAAATATCTGGACAAGAAAGCTAATGATTAAAAAAACGATCAAATGTATGGGGGCCAAGGTACTTAAGGGACTTGGAATTACTGATCGGTTTGAAGCACAAAACAAATCAATACTTATTTTGATGTACCACAGGGTTAATACTGACCCAAATTGTCTTGGTTTGACCGTGCCGCCGGAGTTGTTTTCGAACCAACTTAAGTATCTCAAGGATAATTACGAGTTGATCAGTCTAAGCGATGCAGTTTCTAGAATCAGCTCAGGTGAAGTCAAGGGTAACAGCTGTGTCATAACGTTTGATGACGGATACAGAGACAATTATCAGTTTGCCGCTCCATTGCTGGCAAATCATAATATTCCGGCAACAATTTTTGTCACATTCGATGCTATTCAATCAGGGCATTTTGGGTGGGGTGCATTTGACAGGGCACTGCTTTCAACCGAATTGAAAGAACTTGATCTTCAGCATTTTGGATTAGGGCGTTACAGTTTGGATAGTCAAAAAGTTAGGGAAAAGGCGGTTGTGACGTTGCACCGTCTTCTCAAACAGAAACCGGATACTGAAAAGCAGGCAGTTGTTGACCATGTCGTTACTACTTGCGGTGGAGGCATTCTCGGGGAACGAATCATGATGAATTGGGCAGAGGTTAACGAACTGGCGAATAGCGGGATGGTGACTATAGGTGCTCATACAATTTCCCATCCAATTTTGTCCCGGGTAACTCTTGCAAAGGCAAGACATGAAATTATAGAAGGAAAGCGGCTTATAGAACAGAAATTGGATGTCGAAGTAAATTATTTTGCCTACCCGAATGGTCAACCAGCTGATATCGGGCAAGAGGTAGTCCAACTGGTCAGGGAAGCAGGATATCTTGGCGCATGTACGACAATTGCCGGGCGAAATCCGGCAGGTAGCGACCCTTTGTATCTGAAGAGAGTTGATGTAACCAAAGACATGTCCACCAATAATAATGGAAAATTTTCACCGGAATTGTTTAGCACCATGACATCCGGTTTTTTTTGCCGATAGTGACGATGGAAAATAGTTGCGAATATAGGGATGTGTTTCAAATATATCTATCTAAGCTCCAAACAGAGTTTGACGGTATTGATAAGGACTATCCGTTTGCTAAATATCAATTGTTGCTTACTCAGAGTCCCAAATATTCAAGTTATCAGTGCGTAAGTGGCCAAGTATCTGAATTTTGCCATTTCCTTGATAATGATTATTCTCCGGATGCGACTGCTCATTATCATCGTTGTTTGTTGCTTTATTTGATCGCCAATGCTTCGCAGGTGCATGATTCAAAAATTTATCCATCCAGGGTTGAGGATGCTTTTCTTACTGAATATCAGCGGATCGTTGAAGATGCCGCTATAAACCCCGCCGGGTTTTATAACTATGATAATGATCTTTTTTGCAAAGACCTTGCAGTTTGTACGCACAAAATGTTTCCGATTGGTGCATTCAAAGCTGAAGTAACTGGAATTCCCAGAAGAATCATATTTAAAGATGGTTGGCGACAGTTTGTAAGATTACTGCGAAAATTTGCCAAATTGGGCAGCAACAAACCATTTTATGAGATACATCTGGATATCAGGTATCGTTCAACTTTCTCTCCGCAAGGTTGGGATGACTGCTTTCATATGTTGGCAGAAATGCTCGAAAAAAATCCGGATATTATGGGTTTTACAGGAAGCAGCTGGTTTTTTGATCCGCAGATAAGTGTTGTCAGTCCTAATCTTGGATACTTGAGAAAACTAATCGAAGAAAATGGGGGCGAGTTTTATTACTATAAAGAAAATGAACATACTACTGAGCTTGCGTTGGAATCATCTTCGACTCGACGTAAATATTATGACCAGGGTGCCTATAGGCCGGCAAGTTACCTGGCAATATGGCCTAGAGCAGAACTCATGGAATGGGCTAAAAAGCAGAAAGAACTAGCTTTATAAATACGTTAAGCTTCAATAATGCCGTTCCAGGTGACTTCATAGGTAAGTAAAATAGTTTAGTCTGGAAAACAGAAAAGTGAACAATCCTATTAATAACTGGTTACAGTTTACAACATTTGAACAGTTGATTGACCTTAAGGATGAATGGGAAGGACTCTACCATTCTTGCGAGTCTAAATCTCATTATTTAGAGTTTGAGTATATTAGGCGCTGGTACGAATGTTTTTCTGCTCCCGATCAAATCCGAATAATTCGCGTAATTAACAACGGGTTGGTTATCGGTTTTTTGCCCTTAGTCATGAAAAGTGCAAGGGGATTAAATGTCTTGACTAGTTTGACTAACTATCACTGCATGCACAGCGGAGTACTTGTTAGAAATGGCTATGATGAGGCATTCACAAGTACAGTTGCGGAAATTATACACGATAGAACGACTAGATGGGATGTTCTTAGGTGCGAATATATCTATTCGTTTACAAAATATTCCGCACTGTTTGAGCTTATTCAGAATAAAAGCAAGTTAGCTTGGGAGAGCATCGACGTTCCGACATATACGATTGAATTAAACCGAAGTTTTCAAGACTATTACTGTGGCTTGTCCGCCAAAACACGAAAAAATAATAATAATTTAAAAGGGCAAATGTCGAAAATTGGTTTGAGTCGGTTAGTTTGTTACCAGGGCGAAGAAGCAATTAAGCGGTGGCCTGATTTACTTAGGCTTGAAGATTCTGGTTGGAAGGGTGAAAAAGGCTCTTCCCTATTACGAATCAATGAAAAATATCAAAACTTCTATGTCGGACTTATTGATTTAATGGCGGCTTCAAACAGCATCCGGCTTTATTTTCTTGAGTTGAACGGTACAGCAATAGCTGGTGGTTTTGGATATGTTGAAGACTCTGTTTTTCATTGGTGGAAGGCTGGATATGATCAAAAATATAAAGAGTTATCGCCTTCAAATCAACTTTTTATCTTTATTGTTGAACACATAATTTCAACCTCCCCACAAATAGCCAAGATACATTTATTTGCGGGTAATTATGGTTATAAACATAAATATTCTAAAACTGATTCAAGCAGTACTGATTTAATCCTATACAACAGAACTATGCTAGGCAGATTATTTTTCTTAATCAGCAAATTGAAAAAAACGATCAAACGTAATCACACGGCCAGTAAGTTGCTGCTATATGTAAAATCAAAATTTAGATCACAATAGCTATCATTTCCGGGAACTACATAAATATGGACTTTATCTTGATCATGGTCGAATTAACATTGTGACTGAAAAAACCAATCTGATACATACAGATGTAATTGATAATGCCGCCGGATTTGATTCTATCAAGGAAGAATGGGACGACTTATTAACTGAATCTGAAGAGGAAAATCCATTTCTTAGCCACCAATGGCTTCAAACCTGGTGGGAAGTCTATGGACATGGATCGTTACATATCATCGTTGCTTGGAATTCCAATTCCGGTGAGTTGATTGGAATTCTCCCGCTGTTTAGATATCGGCGCAAAAGCTTGATCCCTGCCAGAATGTTGAAGTTCCTGGGGAGCGAGCGAGTAAGTTCAGATTTTCTCGGATGTCTGGCACGCAGAGGATCTGAGGAAATAGTGTATCAAGCCTGTATGGCAGCCTTGCAACGGGATGCGAATCTTTGGGATATTGTTGAATTTCAGGACATGGACGAAGACTCGTTGTTTTTTAGTCATTTAATAAAAGCAAATATTCAGAGGATAGTGATTCAGCGTGATCCAGATAAGTGTTGTCCATTTTTAGCTTTACCGGAGTCGTGGGAGGCTCTTCTTAAAAACCTATCGTCAAAGATGAGGCAGCGGGTGGGGTATTACCGCAGGGCTTTGGCAAAAAAATGGACTGTACAATTAGAGCAGTTAACAAGTCCTGATGATGTTGCTCAGGCAATGTCAGACATGGTCAGACTCCGTCAGGACCGCATGGACCAAAAAGGGATCGTTGCAGGAAAGGTTACTCAATCCTATTTTAAATTCCATGAAATTTTGATGCCGCGCTTATTGGCTTGCGACAAGTTAAGGCTCTATTTTCTTCGGGTTGATAACCAACGGGTTGCTTATATGTATCTTTTTGCTGGCGGTAAGAGGATCTATTTTTACCAGACCGGATTTGATCGCAACTGGAGCAATCAGAGTATAGGTTTTGTTCTACTGGGCAAGGTAATAGAAAAAACGGTAAATGAAGGTTTTACAACGTTTGAGTTTCTTCGTGGTGATGAACGTTACAAGTATGAATGGGGAAATGTTGATGATAGACACCTTTGTAGTGTGACCATATTTAGTACAAAACCTTATGGATTGATATGTCAATTTTTAACAAAAAGTCTCAATAAAATTTATGATATCAAGCGGTATGTTTCGGCAAAATATAAGGAAAGGAATTAATTATATGGGCTATTTAGACACCATTCTCGATATTTTGTCGCCGCATGTTTTTGTACCGATCTATAACTACCTAAAAAAAGATTACAGTTTAAAATATGTGGATGAAGTGGAGCGTTTCAATAAGCTGCCTCTAGAAGATATTCTCAGTTTTCAACTGAGCAGAATTCGTTTCATTGCTGACTACGCCGCGAAAAATACCACATATTACGGTAAATTGTTCAAGCAAATTGGTCTGAATGATCCGCTACACCTAAGCTGGGATGATTTTAGCAAGATTCCGGTTCTCACAAAAGACATCATTCGTCAGGAACAGAGTAACCTCCTCAGCAGGCAGTTTAAGGAGTCCGAGCTACGCAAGACCGCAACAGGCGGGACGACCTCGTCGCCGATGCCGTTTTACAGTGATTGGGATTCGATGTACAGAAAGCGAAGTGCTACGATCGCATTTGATAAATGGCTTGGGTATCAACCTGGTATTCAGAGCGCTTATCTATGGCAAGCTCGACAGGATATGATTGAGTTGAAGGGCATTAAGCAAAAGCTTGTAAATTATATTGTTCACCGAAATACTTTTTTTGCCGGCAGTCCACTTGATGAAGTGATCATGGAAAAATACTACCGGCGCATGAAAGAACTTTCTCCAAAATTACTGCAGGCCTACCCGACACCACTCGAAATTTTTACCCAGTTTCTTGCCGATAAAGGATATCGACTCAATATTCCATCAGTTTCCAGTACTGCGGAACCTTTGCTTGAGCATCAGATAAAGCTGATTGAAAAGGTGTTCGGCAACAGACCGTTTAATTGGTACGGAGCCAGGGAAGCTGGACGCATTGCGTCGGAATGTCATCTGCATAACGGTATGCACATAAATGCTAACGGGATGTATCTGGAAGTTAATCAAAACAATTATGGAGATACAGGTTTTGGTTCGATCATTCTTACTGATCTCTGGAATGTTGGGATGCCAATGTTAAGGTATGAAATTGGAGACCTCGGCGTTTTGTCAAACGATCCTTGTAAATGCGGTTGTGAGTTGCCAAGACTGATGGATATGTACGGCAGGGTTAGTGATACTTTTATTAACTCTAAAGGGCAGAAAATACCTGGAGTCTGGTTTCCGAATCAATTTGTAAAAGGGTGCGATGAAATCAAGGAAATGCAAATAATTCAGCATGACATCTGTGTTTTTGAATTGCTTGTTGTAAGGGGTAATAAATTTAATGACGTGACTGAGCGATGGCTTAGAGATAAGCTGGATGAGTTTATGTTGGAAAGTAATGTAACTACCATTTCATACTTGTCTGAAATTCCGCGTGAAAAATCCGGTAAGGTTAGGGTTTGTAAAAACTTGATGAAATGATTTCAGTCCAGTCTTATTTAAACACATGAGCAGTTATAAATTAATATTAAAACCAGATAGTGCAGATTTTGTGTTTAAGCAAAAGTGTTAGAGAGAATTGCATGCAACTAAAAAACAATAATATGTTCGCTTGGGAAGGGGAATCACCTAAGCCATTAAGTCTTATTATGCTTATGGTCTGTTTCTATATTTTCCTATACATCGAGCGGCCATGGGAAACAATATCTATTTTACGGAATATCCCGATCGAACGTACATACGCTGTACTTATGCTGATTGTTGCTTTCCTGTCGCAGAAGTTTGTCATTACCAAATCACCGACAAATAAATGGGTATATGGGCTATTAACCATTCATTTTTTATTGGCCCCATTTGCTTTTTCCGCTGAGTTTGCTGTAGATCAAGGAATTGAATATGGGAAAATGGTTGTTCTTTACATTCTTTTACTTTCAGTGGCAGATGATGAAGTCAAACTAAAAATACTGTTAAAAGCCTATCTCTTGTCTACGTTTCTTTATTCTCTTCACTCTCTTTGGGAATATTCAAACGGTCGGCATCAATATAGAATGGGTATTTCCCGTATGGTCGGTGCTGACTGGGCTGACCCTAATTCTTTTGGGGCTACACTGGTACTTTCACTTCCTATAGCATACGTACTGGCACGATACGAAACAAACATCTGGCTTCGACGTATGTATTACACCTATTTTGTAGTTGTTGTGCAGTGCGTAATTCTTACAGGTTCCCGCTCTGCTTTCGTAAGTTTAGTTCTGATTGTGCTGATATGGTGTTTTTCCAGACAAGGAAGTCTTAAGTATCTTTTATTGATAACGGCGATAATTTCTATGGCAGTTGTCTGGAACGTAATGCCTGAAGAAAAGCAGATTCGTATACGCTCATTGTGGGATGATGATGCTGGACCTGCCAATGCCCATGAGTCGGCTGAAGGAAGGAGAACCGGTTTTAAGGTGAGCTGGAAAATGTTCAACCGCGAGCCGTGGACTGGAGTGGGGGCTGGGGGTAGTAATTTCGTTGGTTACAGGATGGCCAACAAAATTGATGAAGAAGGCCAGGAGTCAGCTACGCAGGCACATATTGTTTATGGTCAAGTTATAGCTGAGTTCGGTGTTGGTGGAGCAGTTTTGTTCATGGGCCTTATCGCTTCAATTTCAAGGTGCTGTTTTGTTGCAAGGAAAAATCTGTCCAAGGGTACTTTTTTGCATTCTCTTGGAGGGGCAGTTTTTTTATGTCTTGTTTTGCTTATGTTTTTTGGTCTGGGTGGTCATAACTTTTATCGACCACTTTGGTTGTGGTTGGCAGCATGGTCAGGCAGCCTTCTGATGCTATCTACAAGAAGTGCATTGCACTCAAATAAAGAATTTCATGTTTAGTCTTAATAATTTGTCTTGAGGTTTTTATGTCATTAGAACCAAGCTGCATAAATAAAAATATTTTGGTTGTTGCCCGTTGGCCTCTGGGTGGTATCAGAACGTATATGCGATATACATTTCGACACTTGCCTAAAGTGTATCAAGTGACACTTCTGGCGTCATCTACTCATGAAGACGATGCTCTCAAGCGGGATGTAACCGAGTACGGGGCACACCTTCAAATTGGCCAGAGTCAGGGGTTATTAGGTTTGGTTACTGAAGTATTCAGTGAACTCTCTAAAAAAAAGTATGACGTGATCCTCAGCCAGGGTTTTATCTCTGGAGTCGCGGTATATCTTGCAAATATTTTTTTTAGACGGCCTCACATTTTAACAATTCATGGAATTGTTGAGCCAAAATTTCTTGAAGGGAGGCTCAAGCCGGTAAAGCTTGCTTTCCTGAAAAACGTTCTTTCAAATGTTTCAATGATTTATGCTGTTAGCAATGATATTCTTGAACATCTTTTTGACCAGTTTCCAACACTTAAAACGTCTGTACGGCGGACGATAGTAATTCCGAACGGCATAGAAATGAGTGAATTTGGGCCTTCTACTATAAGGTCTGATGCAGTCTGTAAACAGTTGGGAATTCCCTCCGGAATTTTTCTTTTTGGTTTTTTTGGCAGGTTCATGCAGCAGAAAGGATTTGACCTGTTGATAGATGCCGTTGAAATAATGAGTCGCAATATCGAACTCCCGCCTTTTAAAGTCCTGGCCGTTGGGTCGGGTGATTATTTGCCGCACTATCAAAGGTTAATTCGAGAACGGAACCTTGAAAGTTTTTTTGTGTTCCTCCCTTTTCAATCACAGATAAGGAATTTATATCTGGAAATAAACTCTATTGTCATGCCGTCCAGGTGGGAGGCATGCCCATTACAGCCGATGGAAGCACTTTCAATGGGAATTCCACTGATTGCTTCTAATTGTATTGGTTTGAGGGAAACGGTAGCCGATACGCCTGCGGAAGTTTTTGCCTCAGAAGATGTAAATGACCTTTTACAGGCAATGTTACGAACATTGAAAAATTGCCGCATAGATGATTTTAAGGAGTACATGCCGGTTGCGCGCCAGCGATTTGATGTTACTACATCTACCAAAAAATTGATTAGGGTGATTGAAGAGATTGCTTGATTTGTAATTTAATAAATTATGGTGCTTGAATCGTAAACAAAGTATAAGTTTTTCAGTATCTTGAGCTAATAATGATCACCAGTTTAAAGCTTTAATTGAAATGATTTTTTGGTAAGCGTCTTTTATTGTAGTAGTAAGAAATATTTTTAGAGGTGTTAAATCATGTTAGTTGTTGCTTCATCATGTTACCAATATACAGATAATGAGTAAAAGAAAACTAATCATTAATTCACTAACCGGGACAAGTCTCTACATAATAAATATTGTAGTGGCGTTTGTTATGAGTCCGGTAATGATTAAAACGCTAGGCAATGCTGATTATGGCTTGTGGGAAATGGTGATGGGTGTGGTTGGGTATATGGGGCTCCTGGACCTGGGTGTCGGTCCGGCACTTCTTCGACATGTTGCCGTTGCCCACGGCAGAGGTAACTTGCAAGACCTACAGAAAACCATTAGCACCGCAATGGTTTTCTTTCTGAGCATAGGCATTATTGCCATGCTTTTTTTTCTTGGATTAAGCGCTTTTCCAGAAGTCCTGGTTGGAAATTCTATTGCCGGTACCGAGAAATTTGGATTGGTACTGTTTCTATTTGCGGTAAATGCTGCACTTACTTTTCCACTTGCAGTATATCTTGGTATTCTTATGGGGCTTCAAAAGCACCATTTGATAAACTCAACTCGTTCAATCATCACAATAGTCAGAGCTGTTGTTGCCTATTATTTGTTGTTTCATCTGCCTGGAAATGGCTTGTTGATCCTGGTCTGTTTAGAGATCATCTGCAATATAATCCAATTTGTCATATATTCAACTGCTTTAAGAATAGACAAAACGGTACCACCATTTTCTCTTTCTACATGTTCAAAGGAAAAAATGCGAGATTTGTTCGGGTATGGGGCCAAAAGCGCAGTATTAATGGCTGCGTCCCGGCTGCAGTTTGCAAGTATGCCTTTTATTCTTGGAAAGTCTCTGGGGCTTGGTTTTATTGTCTATTATGTATTGCCGAACCGTTTGGTTGATTACGCAAAGGGGTTTGCAATGACGATTGGTTTTCCTTTAACACCATATTTTGCAGATATTATTGGTAAGGAAAATAATGATGAGCTTAAGTCTGGTTGGCTGTCTACTTCTTTTGCCTTGCAGATTATTACTGTCGCAATGCCAATATACCTGTTTTTTTGTGGTGAAAAATTTCTTGAGTTATGGATCGGCCTTGAATACGCAACGGCAGGGCGGTTGGTTTTGTATGCTTTGTTATTTGGGCTTACAGTAGAGGCTTTTTCTCCGAATGCCCGGCAAATATTGCTTGCAAAGGGTCAACATGGTGGAGTTGCATTTGTGTGCCTTGTTATGTCGATTTGTTCTATTCCGCTTGCTTTTTTTGGGGCTAAATTTTGGGGTGTTGCAGTTGCCGCTCTTGGAAGCAGTTCTGTTACTGTTATAATCAGTTTAATTACGCTTGTGATTACTTGTCGTATTATGAAAACTAGTATCCTTGACTACTTTGAAATAACATTACTCCCACTTTTAATTCCACTATTTTTGCTTGGAATAGCATTGTTGGTATCTGGTCATTTGATTAAACCTTATAACTATATAGGATTGCTCTTGCAGATTGCAGTGGGAACAGTTGTATATTTATCAGCACTTTGGAAATTAAGTTTGTCGATAAAACTGCGCAAAGAGTTTATTGATAAGCTTAAGCAGGAGTTGCTCAGAAAAGGTTTTATTAAAGCTGCTTCTATTTAGCTCTGCAAGATTATTTTGCTGTAATATATTTGAGCTGGTACTGAATAAGTGACCAGTAGAATTGTTTTTATTTCTACGAAGCTCTAAGGGGGGCTATAAATGCTGTCATGGCTTAAAAGACCTTTGCGTGAAGGGGTGAGGGAGAAACTTGATTTTCTCCTGGAGTCTCAGTATTGGCCATTGCATCAAATTCGCGATTATCAATGGAGTAAGCTTCAAATTTTAATCAGACATGCCTACGATAATGTGCCTTATTATCGGCATTTGTTTAACCAGTTAAACCTGATTCCTGAGGCGATCACTTCGCTAGATGATTTTTCCAAATTGCCGGTTTTGACTAAGACTGATATTCAGGGATCATTTGATCAGCTTATTGCTACAGGTAGAGATGTTTCTAGTCTGGAGCTGAATTCTACTGGCGGTTCGACCGGTGTGCCACTTAACTTTTATCAGGATGAACAGTATGTCCAATGGGCAGATGCTGCGCGTATACGTGCCTGGTGTTATATGCCTGGAGCAAAAGAAAGTGATCTGGAAGCAGTTTTATGGGGGGCTGTAAGGGATATCGGTCAAGGTATTTCTTTTAAGAAGATGCTGCACAACCTGCTTCGAGAAAGAGTTTTAATGCTGAATACATTTGATCTTGATGCTTCTTCGCTAAAAACGTACCTGAAGTATTATAATCTGACGAAGCCTGCACTTATACGGGGGTATGCCAGCTCCCTCTACTTTGTTGCCTGTTATATTGAGCAGCATGGTCTAAATATCCACAAGCCCAAGGCCGTAATTTCAAGTACTGAAGTTTTGCATCAACGAATGCGGCAGGTTATTGAACGGGTGTTTGAGTGCAAGGTTTTTGATTCGTACGGATGCCGGGAGATAAGTCAGATTGCTACGGAATGTGATGCTCATAATGGATTGCATATTGTTTTTGAAAACCAAATAGTTGAATTGGTCGATAACGACATCATAGTGACAAATTTAAATAATCATATTATGCCATTTTTGCGTTATAAGGTTGGAGATCTTGCAAGCAGTATTGATAGTTCTCCTTGCTCATGTGGTCGTCAGTCCCCACGAATAGTGAGTCTTATGGGACGAGACAACGACAATATTGAGCTTCCAAGCGGTAAGGTTATTAACGGTGAATTTTTCGAATTTTTGTTTTTCGGAATATCTTCTGTAATTCAATATCAGGTTGTTTATCATCGTTCAGCAGATCGTTTAGAAGTTAAACTTCATTTAAAGAATAATTCTGTTGATGCGGGTGAGATAGTAAAACAAATTATGAAAGAAAAGTTTGATTATAATAATGTTGAAATTGTATATGGTGAATCATTTGATAAAACACCTACCGGTAAGTTGAGGTTTGTTTATAGTTTAGAGTAGTAATACAAGTATCTTGTCTGATGAAAGTTTAGATCTGTTTTGTGAGCTCAATCATATTAGCAGAGGGAGTAGAACATATGACGGCACAGTCACGCAAAATTAACTTACACGTTTTAATGTCGTTATTCCTGTCACTTGCCTTAATGTCGATTACGTCTTGCGGCGGAGCGGGAGGAGGTTCTGCACTTATTTCTGGTGGTGGAAGTGGAGGAGGTAGTAATCCGTCTCCTGTAATTCTTGGCAGTTCCGTGACAACTTGCGGCAATTTGACTCAGGCTAATACCATATACACTTTACAGAATGACGTAAGTTCCACCGGCACATGCTTTAATCTTTCTGCTCAGAACATAACTCTTGATCTTAACGGTAAAACTGTAACTTATGACAATGCCCCTCCAATTCTTATTCCTAATAACAGTTTTGAAAATGATTTATCAGGTAGTTGGGATTTAGCTAACGCTCCTCAAGCTGAAAGAGCCGCAGGGACTTTTGTAGGTTCAACGGTTTCTGTTTATGACGGAACTTATGCAATCCGTTTCGCTCTTCCTGCGTCAAATCAGTATATTGAGTCAGCAAATACGGTAACACTCGAAG